>JAJRXG010000063.1 GCA_024276375.1 Bacteroidota bacterium
CTTGATTGTTTTGTGCTTGACATAGTAGAACTTCCTCGAAAAAAACTATTCGGATTATATGTGCTACTACACCATCGCAAGATCAACAATCAAGGCTTTGTGTACTTGAAGTTCAATCAACACTCCCTCCGCATCCATCCGTTGACAGATGAGGTTAAAGTGCAATTATCTCTTAGGGTTGCGAGCGATCTCACCGCTTCGCAGCCAGTAATGCGTCTTTTGTATTTCGGACATCCTCTATGCTATAGAGCATTGGATGCGGATTTATGCTAGGTTCGGAAGATACTTCAGAGGTGTGGGGGCAAACTCTTTCTTCATCCGCTGCCGTGGTTAGTGGCACCTGTCTAAACATATCATCAGAACGATAGATTATGTCTAACGATTGCAAGATATAGCATTTTCTTGATAATAACTAAATGGGGGGCATTTTAACATATATAATATATGGGTATGTGTTGTGTCTTCCTGCTTTTGATTGTGTTAATTGGCGTATTCATCATACTTAGAACACATTCGATCAAATCAAGTCGGAATTTTTATCACGCGGCAAGAAAAGTAAGAAAGAATTAAAACGGTTGGATCAGACGGGAAAATTTCCAATAAGCCACTTACTTCAACTAGGAATAGCGTAAACTTGCAAATCACTTAATTGAATATCAGACAATGCTCAAAAATCGCCCCGATATACGCAGCCTCCTCCAAAAAAAAATACTTGTCATGGATGGGGCAATGGGTACCATGATACAGCAGTATAAACCAACAGAAGAGACTTACAGAGGTGAGCGATTTGCCGATTATCACATGGATATCAAGGGCAACAATGATCTGCTGTCACTTACTCAACCGCAGATGATTGGGGAGATTCATGAAGCCTATCTTGCCGTTGGGTCGGATATCATCGAGACCAATACGCTTAATGCCAATCGCATCTCACAAGCAGATTACGATATGGAGCAATGGGTCTATGAGATGAACCTTGCTTCGGCCAAAATCGCCAGAGCGGCAGTTGAAAAATACAGTTCGCCGGATCATCCTCGATATGTAGCCGGTGCATTGGGGCCGACCAATAGAACCGCTTCCTTATCTCCGGATGTGAACAATCCGGGATACCGTGCTGTATCCTTTGATGACTTAGTCTCAGCATACTACGAACAAGCCAAAGGACTCTATGATGGAGGCGTTGATATATTGTTGATAGAGACCATCTTTGATACGCTCAATTGCAAAGCTGCTTTTTATGCAGTAGATCAACTGTTTGATGAAGTGGGCAAGCGATTGCCACTCATGATATCTGGCACAATCACAGATGCCAGTGGTCGTACCCTCAGTGGACAAACCGTCGAAGCCTTCTGGATCTCTGTCTCACATATGGATCTCATGAGCGTAGGGCTCAACTGTGCTCTAGGTGCCAAGGAGTTAACACCGCACCTCCGCGAGCTGGCCAAAATCGCTACTTGTCCAGTCAGTGTATATCCCAATGCCGGACTACCCAATGAGATGGGTGAATACGACCAATCCAGTGAAGAAATGGGCGTATTGATGAAGGGCTTTCTCGAACAAGGTTATGCCAACTTGATCGGAGGGTGCTGTGGTACCACTCCGGAGCACATCGCTGTCATGGTAAAAGCGGCGGCCGGTGTAGCGCCTAGAACATATGACACCGAAGCCCCGTATTCGACATATGCAGGGCTCGAAGCGCTGGTGCTCAGAGAGAATCTCAACTTTGTGAATATCGGTGAGCGCACCAACGTTACAGGCTCACGAAAGTTCTCCAGACTTATAAAAGAACAAAAATACGAGGAAGCACTCTCAGTAGCAGTGCAACAAGTAGAGGGTGGTGCACAGATCATCGATGTTAACATGGATGAAGGGCTACTTGATTCTGGTGAGGAGATGGAAAAATTTCTGCACTTGGTGATGTCCGAACCAGATATCGCCAAGCTCCCCATCATGATCGATTCTTCCAAATTTGATGTTATAGAGCGAGGGCTAAAATGCGTCCAAGGCAAGTGTATCGTCAACTCTATCTCCATGAAAGAAGGTGTCGAAGAGTTTAAAAGACAGGCGCGCATCGTACAGAAGTACGGTGCCGCAGCAGTTGTTATGGCATTTGATGAAGAAGGTCAAGCAGATACCGTAGATCGTAAGGTATCTATATGTACAAGAGCTTATAAGATCCTGACCGAAGAGATTGGATTTGACGCCAAGAATATCATCTTCGATCCCAATATTTTTGCCATCGCTACTGGCATAGATGAACATAGAGACTATGGCAAGAACTTCATCGAAGCGATCCCGCTGATCAAAGCCAAATGTCCAGGAGCTAAAATCAGTGGTGGAGTAAGCAATCTGTCGTTCTCCTTTCGTGGCAACAATACCGTACGAGAAGCGATGCATACCGTATTCCTATACCATGCTATCCAAAAAGGTATGGATATGGGTATCGTCAATGCCGGTATGATGGAGATCTATGATGAGATCCCTCCCGATCTTGTAAGACTTATCGAAGACGCGATCTTTAATCGAACGGATACAGCAACTGAAGACTTAATCAACTACGCAGAGCATATAAAAGGTGGAGGCAAAAAGCGTGTCATTGATCTCTCGTGGAGAGAACAACCCGTCGGCAAGCGTATCGAACACGCTCTCGTTAAGGGCATCACACAATTTATTGAAGAAGATGCCGAAGCTGCTCGAAAAGAGCTCAAATCTCCCTTGTTGGTTATCGAAGGGCCTCTCATGGACGGAATGAATGTGGTTGGTGACCTGTTTGGTGCGGGCAAAATGTTTCTACCCCAAGTTGTTAAAAGTGCACGCGTTATGAAACAAGCCGTCGCCTACCTTTCTCCCTTTCTTGAAGAAGAAAAAAGTGGTGGCTCTCTCTCCAATGGCAAAATCCTCATGGCTACCGTCAAAGGAGATGTCCATGACATCGGCAAAAATATAGTCGGTGTAGTACTAGCATGCAACAACTATGAGATTATTGATCTCGGCGTCATGGTACACCCTAACAGAATCATAGAAACCGCCCTTGAACAAAATGTAGATATCATCGGCCTCAGTGGTCTCATTACCCCTTCTCTTGACGAAATGGTGACAATGGCAGAGATGTTGGAAGACAGAGGGATCAAAACCCCACTGATGATCGGAGGAGCAACAACATCCAAAACGCATACAGCCCTTAAAATTGAACCAAAATACAGCGGGCCAACAATCCATGTACTGGATGCTTCTAAAAGTGTAACCGTAGCGGGCATGCTGCTCAATAGGGATCCAAAGATTCGCGACAATTATCTTCTCGATGTAAAAAAAGAACTGCAACGCGTTCGAATACAACGAGCCAAAACCACCAAAGCAAAAGATTATATATCAATCGAACAGGCTCGAAAAAATCAATTGCACATCGATTGGAATAATTATATCCCCCCCGTTCCAAAAAAACCGGGCACTCATGTGTTTAAAAATTACGACCTCAACAAAATTCAAGCTTATATTGATTGGGCTCCTTTCTTTGCAAGTTGGCAGCTGAAAGGCAAGTATCCAGCTATTCTTAAAGATGCTACAGTCGGTGAGACAGCACAAAAACTCTTCGATGACGCCCAAGAAATGCTCCAAAAAATTGTTTCAGAGCAATGGCTTACCGCCAATGGTGTAATAGGTCTATACCCTGCCAATGCAGATCAGGATCGCATCTTAGTATTCAAGAACAACCAACGCAGAGAAGTATTGACCACCTTTCATCACCTTCGCCAACAGAGGAAAAAAGCCAAACGGCTCCCATCTTTGTGTTTGTCGGACTTCGTAGCTCCGATTGGTAAGGGGCAAGATTATATCGGTGGATTTGCAGTAACTACAGGTTTTGGTATAGAGGGTCGAGTAAAGGCCTTTGAAGATGCTCACGACGACTATAGTGCTATATTGCTAAAATCACTGGCAGATCGTTTGGCCGAGGCTTTTGCAGAACTCCTTCACTTTCTTGTACGTACAGATTACTGGGGATATAATCCCGATGAAAACCTTGACAACACGGCACTTATCGCAGAGGCCTATCCCGGCATCAGACCCGCACCCGGATATCCTGCATGTCCCGATCACAGCCTCAAAACAGACCTTTTTGCCCTACTAAATGCCACAGACAACACAGAGATCTTTCTAACCGAAAGTCTCGCGATGTTTCCCGCTGCTTCCGTCAGCGGCTTTTACTTTAGTCATCCCGACGCTAAGTATTTTGGACTTGGACAGATTTCTAAAGATCAGGTAGTCGATTATGCCAAACAAAAAAGTCTAACTTTGGAGCAAGCCGAAAAATTGCTCATGCCCAGTTTGAATTATAAAGAATAGCCACAGATATTGTGACCTTGATTGATAAAGATATGCAACCATCACAACAACGGCCTACTTATCCCGATGAAGTGACCCTTCGAGAATTTATGCTCGGCCTCGTTGATCTGCTCCGTTGGCTAAAACGACATTGGTGGCAATTGGCTCTTTTTATGTTCATCGGTGCAGCTTCTGTCACTTTTTATAAAACTTCTCGCGACCCCGAGTATAAAGCCACCTTGACATTCATCCTTGCCGATGACCAAGGAGGACAAATGGGCGGACTGGGTAGCGTACTAGGTCAATTTGGATTGCCCACCAGTTCAGGAAAATACAATATTGATAAGCTCCTCGAGATTGCCAAGTCAAGACGCATTGTAGAACAAGTTTTGCTTTCGCAAATCTCTGTCAAAGGTCAGTTAGATTATATCGGCAATCACCTCATTGACCTATACCAACTCAATAGCAAATGGAGTCAAAGTTTTGCCAAAATGCAAGATTTTCGCTTTCAACGAGATGATATCCTCAACTTTTCAGATACCGAAAACTACGCGCTGAAAAATCTACACAAACTCATTGTCGGGACGCCCGGCAATCGCCAAAATGGATTGCTCCAAATGAGCTATGGCAATACCGACTATGTTATGTCATTCGAAATGACTTCCTTGGATCCAGAAGTCTCGTTGGCTACAACCCGGCTCATGTTTGATCAACTCAAAGAATTCTATATCTATCAGGCCACATCCCACTATCGTACAACATATGAACTCATCCTCAACAAACGTGATTCAATCGCAGGAGCCTATCAGGAACTAGAATACAATATCGCCCGGCTGAAAGATCGCAGTGCAGGAACCTTTCTCAATAGCAATCAAATAAAAATCTCCAACCTTTCTTCAAAATCCCTAGGTCTCAAACTCGCTCTTGGCGAAATAGAAAAAAGTCTAAGCGTTGCCGAAATGGCGCTGAAATCAAGCACTCCGATCATTCAGAAAATTGATGATCCTATCGGACCGCTCGCCCCTCTTCCATTGTCTCTACTTCGCAATATCATCATCGGAAGTCTCCTTGGTGCATTGGTATATATGCTCGCGCTCTTTGCCTTCACTACCATTAAACTAGTATAGGATTGTTGGGATGCTGCACATATGAATTTTTTGAGTCGCTTCTTTGTTGTCTGTTGATAATACAATGATCCATGACACTCAATTATAAATCATTTGGTTCCGGAACTCCATTGATCATCCTGCACGGTCTCTTTGGAATGCTAGACAACTGGCACACCTTTGCCCGGCAACTTCAAGACTTCTTTACCATCTACATCGTTGACTTGCGCAATCATGGCAAGTCCTTTAAGAGTACAACTTTTTCATATCCATCACTCGCTAGGGACATCATCCACTTCATGGATGAACACGATATAGCATCAGCTTATATACTGGGACACTCCATGGGAGGAAAAGTCGCCATCAGCCTTGCGCAACTTGCCCCCGATCGCATCCTCAAACTTATAGTTGTGGATATCGGTATCAAATCTTATCCTGCCCACCATAAGTTTATATTTGACAGCATCCTCCCACTCGACATTGCCAACATGTCATCAAGACAAGAAGTAGATACCGCATTGAGCCCTTCTATTACGGACAAAAGCATCAGACAGTTTCTTTTGAAAAATCTCCAACGCCGTCCTCAAGGTGGTTTCCAATGGAAGGCCAATTTTGACATACTCTATCAAGAATATGAGCACATTATGGCTGGTATAACCATCTCCCGACCGATACAAGTCCCCGTCCTTTTTGTCAGAGGCCTAAAGTCTCGCTACATTACGGATGTAGATATCTTAGATTTGCAAAGTAAATTTGAACACTTTGAACTGCTAGATATACAGGCGGGGCATTGGATACATGCTGAACAACCACAACTATTGCGAAAAGGTGTTATATCTTTCTTAACATGATAATACCTCTCCGGAGCGTTAACTTTGCAGAAGATCATTTGAAATAGATAAAATATATGAACAGAAAATCCCTTGTCGCCCTACTGATTGTTGTATTGATACTCAGTTCAGCCTTCCGCTTGGATCGCGACAAATACTTCGAAATAGCCAAAAATCTTGAAATATTTGCTTCCGTTTATAAGGAACTCAATTCAAACTATGTCGATGAAGTTGACCCAAATTCCTTAATGCGCATAGGAATCGATGCCATGATGAACAGCCTAGATCCCTATACCGTATATTACTCAGAATCACAAGTAGAAAGCTATCGCCTCTCAACCGATGGCAAGTACAACGGCCTTGGCGCCGCAAGCCAAGATATCGATGGACAAGTAGTAATCACAGAAATTTTTCAAGATGGCCCCGCCCACAAAGGAGGTATCCGCACAGGAGATGTCATCCGCAGTATCAATGGTGTCAATACTAAAGGACGATCTCATGATGATGTGCTTCAGTTTTTACGTGGGTTTCCGGGAACGAGTATCGAAATCGGTATTTATCGTCCGGGCACAAATGAAAATATTCAGGTGTCTCTCGTAAGGTCTGAAGTAGATATTCCCAATGTCCCGTATTATGGTATGATCTCCGATGGAATTGGGTACATCGTACTGACAACCTTTACTCAAGATGCCGGCAAAAACATCGCCAATGCCTTCAGAGAAATGCGCAAGGAAAATGATGATTTAAGAGGTCTCGTGCTCGACCTTCGCAACAACGGTGGTGGGTTGCTGAGAGAAGCCATTGACATCCTCGGTATTTTCTTGCCTAAAGTGTCTCCGGTGGTAACGACCAAAGGCAAAGTCCGTGATCGAGATGTCACTTATAGTACCCGCAGGACACCCATTGATGTTGAACTGCCCCTCATTGTCCTAACCAATAAAAACAGTGCGTCTGCTTCGGAGATTGTATCCGGATCCATTCAAGACTATGATCGCGGTGTGATCATGGGACAGCGCACTTATGGAAAAGGCCTCGTTCAGAATCATAAAGATGTAGGTTACAACTCCAGAATCAAGTTGACCACTTCTAAGTATTATATACCTTCCGGAAGGTGCATCCAGAGTGTCAAATATGAAAATGGAGAACCCGTAGATATTCCGGATGAACAAAGAGAAACCTTTTATACAAGAGGTAGAAGACCTGTTTTGGATGGTGGTGGAGTTACCCCGGATGTAAGATTGACTCCTCCGACCAAACCGGAAGTCTTGGTTGCCTTGCATAAGGATCATTGGGTCTTTAAGTATGTCAACAAATACGTTGATAGCCATGCTGAAGCTCCCGATATCAATAACTTTGTTTTTGAAGACTATGGCGATTTTCTTTCTTTTTTGAAAGAATCAAAGTTTGCGTACACAACCAAAGCAGAAAAAACACTTGATATGCTGCTCCAAGAGGGCGAAGCATCGTACGATCAGGAGATCGCCGCACTCAAGGCTCTCATTGACCGAGACAAAGCCGATGATTTACAACAATATAAAGAGGATATCGTCCGTGATTTAGAAATAGAAATCATAAAACGATATCACTTTCAGAAAGGCCAATCGGTTCAAAACCTGAAGAGTGATCGTGAAATTCAAGAAGCCATTGTGCTGCTCAACACTCCGGACAAGTACAAGCGTATATTAGGCAAAGACTGAAATTATGGCAATCATATTGTGCCTCGAAACAGCAACAGATATCTGCTCTGTCGCCTTGACCAAAGATGGTCATGTCTTGCATCACGAAACTCTAGAACAAGGCCAAAGGCATAGCGCCCAATTGACGCTATTGATTGATCGTTGCCTCTCGAAAGTCTCGTTAAACAGAAATGATCTGTCAGCTGTTGCCATCAGCAACGGCCCAGGTTCATATACCGGTCTTCGTGTAGGAGCGAGCACAGCCAAAGCGATTGCTTATGCCTTGGAGATCCCCATGATTGCCATCTCTACTTTGGAGAGCCTTGCCGATGCATATATAGAAGAGCAACGTACAGTAGTATCTTCTATTGATGCAAGACGAATGGAAGCCTATATCGGTATCTTTTATAAAGGCCGACAGCTGGTACCGATTACCAACATTATCTGGGATAACGCTGCCCTGCAAAAGCTCGTAGATACATATGGCGATATCCTCATTTGTGGCAACGGTATCGAAAAAACCAAGAAAACAGAAGTGCCCATCCCCACTGAAATCCTCATTGCACCTTCACAATGCGATGCTCGCCTCTTGAGTCGCCTGGCCAATCAGAAATTCCTGCTCAAAGACTTTGTCAATAGTGCTTATCACGCCCCCTTCTACTTCAAATCTCCCAATATCACAACGCCCAAAGCCCGGTTCAAACCTCTCTGAACACGACTTTCTCTTCTACCCAAGAAACTTTTATTACCCCCAATTCGTTACACAAGTACCTGATTTACAATGATTTTATAAATAGTGTTTTTTGTAAATATTAAATTATTTGGCTTTTAGGCATGATTTTCGTTTTAGAGAGTTTGTATTTACGAAAACAAACATCTCAAAATCTGATAAAACCTATTAAATGAGAAAGAAAAACGAAACAGTAACCCTCAAGAAAGGCCTGAGCAATATTCAGCTTGACTATACGGAACTCCGTAAAGCCGTCCTAGTCCTTCGTGCGGTCAATCACAAATTGCGACAACGTATTATTGATCTGTTGGATTCAGGAGAAACAATGACTGTCACTGATATCTACATTAAGTTGAGATTGGAACAATCTGTTGCTTCACAACATCTCGCCATCTTGCGCAGAGCCGGTGTGGTTGTTACGGAGCGTCAAGGCAAGTTCATATACTACTCTCTCAACAATGATCGTCTAGACCAAATATCGAAACTTGTAGAGGACTTGGCGGGATAAAATTCACTTGAATATAGCCTATCTATATAATTGATAGATAGATGTTTATATCTTTTTGATTATATAACCCCTTGAGTATTAGACACTAATCTATTTCTTTAGAAAACAAATTAAAAAAAATTGTAATATTTCTTTGTGGCATTGGATATAATGGTCATATTTGTCCTAAGGTCGAATAAGAAATAAGAAACTCAATGAAAGAAACTAAGGTTAGGTTTAGTAGTGAGAAGCTAGAGTATTCGTGCAATTTGATGCGTGCTTTGGCACATCCGCTACGGTTAAGGATTCTGGAGTATATTGATGAGTATGGGGAGACAAATGTCAACCGGATCTACCGAACTCTGGAGATTGAACAATCCATTACATCGCAACATCTCAAGATTCTTAGATTAGCTGGTGTTGTTCAAGCCCGTCGTGAAGGGAAAAAAGTACACTATAAGATCAACTACAACATCGTAGCAAAAGCCGAGCGAGCTGTACAAAACTTCCTTGGGAAAAAATCGGTCAAGCAAGTAGCTTAATCAGAGCTAAGAGATATATAATATAAGTGCATTCGACAAAAGAATGCACTTTTTTTTATTTCTGTTGCTCCGTCTATCTTCTTAGGCGGTCGTTTATAATAGGGCTAAATAAACCTTTCTCAAGACATCTTTGTCCCATTTTGTGATCAAAAAGCACCCATCAGGCGTAATCCCCCGTTGTCAAATATGATACATTTGTGATTGCATTTCAGAGTGAAGTGATTTAAGTAAATAGAATATACATGAAAATCGATGATTTAGTTGCAGTCTCCGGATTGTCCGGTTTATACAAAGTTGTTGCAACCCGCAATAACGGTATGATCATTGAAGATATTGACACCCATAAGTCTCAGTTTGCTTCGGTGAGAAAACATCAGTTTACACCGCTGGCTACGATAGCAATATATACGGATATGGATGCTATGGAGATATCTGAGGTGTTTGATACAATGATGAAGATGGAGTCTGAGCTTCCCGTTCCCGATGTAAAATCAAAGTCAAATCTCCTGTTTGAATACTTTGCCAAGGTGCTTCCCGACTATGACCGAGATAGAGTGCTGGTCAGTGATGTCAAAAAAGTCATCAAATGGTATAAGTTTCTACGCCAACGCGATCTCTTTCCTTTTGAAACCGATAAAGATGAGACAGTCTCCGGTGAGGAGGAGTAAGTCACTATTTACAGGTTGATCGGATTATTGGGATAACCCAGATCAGACCATGTCTCACCACCTTTAATATTGGTAATCGGAATCTTCATCGCTTCCATACTTCCGTGATGTTGCTGTGCCACTTTAGCTCCTCCCGGCAAGGTCTTCCA
>JAJRXG010000064.1 GCA_024276375.1 Bacteroidota bacterium
AATACTGCCCATACTAGTTCCGGTGATATAATCTATATGTATATCGTGTTGCTCCAAGTACTTGATAACTCCGATATGAGACAATCCATGAGCAGATCCTCCACTCAACACCAATCCCACTTTCGGGCGCCCATCGTTTTGTCCACACACACTAAGTGAGGCAAAAAAAATAAAACAAAGCAACAATAGGTTTTTCAAAAGCAATGGCAGATTTTATGGTGCAGGATTGGGTATTAATTCTTGTACCGCATTGATATCCTTAACGCATTGCTTAGACAAAGTGATATTGACACTATCGATATTTTCTCTCAATTGTGTCATATTGGTAGCACCGATAATATTGGAAGTAACACATCGTTGTTGATTGACCCATGCCAATGACATCTGCGCTAGGGACAAATTGTATTGTTGTGCTACCTTGAGATAGTGTCTTGAAGCTACGATGGATTGGGGTGCATTGTACCTTGACATCTGTTCAAACTGATTGATTCGATTTTCTGGTTTGTCCATACCGAGTACGTATTTTCCACTCAATCTTCCAAAAGCCATCGGACTATAAGCCAACAAACCTACTTGCTCTCTTATGGATATCTCTGCCAATCCTATCTCATATGTCCGGTTGAGCAGGTTGTATGGATTCTGGACACTTACGCAGCGTGGCAGCTTGTTGATTGCTGCTATATGCAAAAAGTTCATGACGCCCCAAGGGGTTTCATTGGAGAGGCCAAAACAACGGATTTTGCCGGCTTTGATCAACTCATCCATGACTTGAAGGATGTCATGAAAGTTGTCTTGCCACGCATCGTGATGTCTATATTCTTTGACTCCAAAGAAATTGGCTCTTCGCGCGGGCCAATGCAATTGATATAAATCGATATAGTCTGTCCTCAAGCGTTTCAAACTACCTTCAACGGCCTCTATGATCGACTGTCGAGAATAATCGTCGGCCTTTCGAATATGAGCAGTATAAGGACCGGGGCCGGCAATTTTGGTAGCGATAACGACATCGTCCCGTTTTTTTCTATTGGCCAACCAAGAACCGATATATCGCTCTGTCAATCCTTGTGTCTCAGGACGCGCAGGAACGGCATACATCTCAGCCGTGTCTATAAAGTTGACATCATTGTCAATGGCATAATTCAATTGTTCATGTGCGTCCTCCTCACTGTTTTGCTCTCCAAAGGTCATTGTTCCGAGACAGATCTCACTTACCTCTATGTCCGTATTGCCGAGCCTTCTATACTCCATCTATATTACTTATTCATTTAACCAAGGCATCAAAGGTAAATAGAATGTTTGCGCCGACAGTCGAACTTGAAAAGAAACTTCTCAAAAAATAAAGACCAGTATTACACCCATAACTTATCTTCAATTGCCCAATAAGTCGTTTTTTTGCAATCATATCATCAGGGATAGGTTTGCAAATACACAGAGGGCTTGAATTTTTACCGGTTTTTGACAATGCTGTCGTTACGATTGGATCATTTGATGGTGTACATCACGGTCATCGCGCCATCATAGACAAGTTGATAAATGTAGCAAAAGAAAAAGCGGGAGAAAGCATCATTGTCACTTTCGATCCCCATCCGAGGAAGGTTGTTTTTCCAAATGATCGAAGCCTGCGACTCATCACTACTACGGATGAAAAAATCGAGCTCCTTTCGGCTACCGGGGTGGATCATCTGGTGATCATACCTTTTACGATTGAATTCTCTCAGATTAATCCTTACGACTATGTTGACAAGATTCTGATTGAGAGATTGAATGTCAGGCATCTGATCATCGGATATGATCATAAATTTGGATTGAACAGGACGGGAGACATCGACTTGTTAAATCTATATGAGGAGAAGGGGGCATTTACGGTATCCGAAATCCCCAAGCAAGATATAGATGACCTCCAAGTGAGTTCAACCAAAATCCGACAATATATCATGAATGGCGATATGGAAAAGGCCAATCGCCTGTTGGTTCAACCATTTCGGATCACGGGGAAGGTCAACAAGGGATTGCAAATCGCCCGAGCAATCGGCTATCCCACTGCCAATTGCAGCTTACCCAATCCCGACAAGGTACTTCCAAAATCAGGCACTTATGCGGCTGAAGCGTACTGTGATGGTGCGTTCTATCTGGGCATGTTGTATGTCGGATCAAGCAGCACCTTGAAAAAAGACGCGGACATTACAGTTGAAATCAACATATTTGAACATCTAAAGCAACCACTATACGGCAAGGAGATAAGTATTCGACCATTGCATTTTATACGTCAGGATCAAAAATTTGAAACGAAGGAAGAGCTACTTTACAATATCGAAATGGATAGAGTCGAGAGTCTCTACTACTTTGGACAACGCGACAACAACCAACGAGTGACCAGCGCGATATTGAACTACAACGGAGCGCAATGGCTTGGCAAATTTCTTATTGAACAAAAA
>JAJRXG010000065.1 GCA_024276375.1 Bacteroidota bacterium
ACCAAGTTTTACAGACCGGGATTATGACCATGAGAGCCCTATTTGGCCTTATTCGGTTAGGATTAGTGATCAGGGGCAATTGGCAATTACGGATACGCAATACTATAGAATCTTGATATGGAATAATTGGCAATCAGCTTTCAACTCAAAAGCCGATGTCATCATAGGTCAGAAATCCTCTGCTGATAATGGGCAGAATCAATATGAGTTTTTCCCCAAAGCCAATAGCTTGAATTGGTGCTATGATACTCATTTTTATAAAAACGGAATATGGGTTTCAGATACTGGCAATAGTCGAGTATTGTGGTTTGAAAATGTCCCTAAGGACAACAATGCGTCAGCTGATAGTGTCATCGGTCAGGACGATTTTAAAACAGGAAGTGAAAATAAAAATACAATACAGAGTACTGAAGGAAGCCTTTATTGGCCGTTTCAGTTGAGCATAGAAAATAAAACAATGGTTGTGGCAGATACAGGCAATCATCGTGTCGTTATTAATCAATTGAGTATTTAATTACACTATATGGATACAACTTTTTCATTGGCATTTGCTGCGGTAGTTGGATTTGGTCATGCTTTTGAAGCTGACCATCTAGTGGCCATCAGCAATATTGTCACAAAGCGTAGAAGATTGGCTCTTGCCATAAAGGATGGTATTTTCTGGGGCTTGGGACACAGTTCAACCATATTCTTGATTGGCCTGATTATTATAGTTGGCAAGGCCTCCATAGCTCAGGATACTTTTGCGTATTTTGAAGGTTTGGTAGGAGTTATGTTAGTTTTTTTGGGAGCATTCAGACTCTATCGTTTTTTTGCCAAATCCAAAATCATGGATGATAGTGAGGAGGTAGCAAAAAAACAACATCACTTGGCATATGGTATTGGGTTTATCCATGGTTTAGCCGGAAGTGGAGCCATGATTCTCCTAGTGATGACGGAGTTGCATACGAGTTATAGTAGCATGTTGTACCTTATTATTTTTGGCATAGGTTCTATAATTGGAATGTTGGTTGCTGCAAGTATATTTTCTATACCCTTTTTACAACGGATGACGAATTACAAGGGGATTCAGAGTGTTCTGATATTTTTATCTTCTATTCTCTGTATTGGTTACGGCGTCTGTATTATAACCGAAAACTTAGTATAAGGCAATGGACAATACTATTCCGAAATCTTTGCTGCTTGCTCTCAATAATTATAATATCAAAATTATTGATATTGATAAAAATATGATTAATTTAGAGCACAACTATTCTGTCAAAATTGAAGGAAGTACATTGTTCAAACTCTGCCAAGATGGATATGTAATAAGTCCATTTTCGGATATTGAAGAAATGTGTGATTTTATTAAAAAAGACATGCTTTTGTCATGAACAAGATAGAATTAAACATCATAGCCCTGGCAGATAGCCAATCTAGTAGCGGTAATTTTGTGATTATTCTTGAAGAGTTGCTTGGATTTAGACGTTTGCCCATCATCATAGGAGCCTTTGAAGCTCAGGCCATAGCGGTTTCTTTAGAACAGATGAAACCTAATCGTCCCTTGACGCATGATTTGTTTAAACATACTTTAGACGTCGGGAAAATGTCACTTACTGAGGTGATTATAACTGAGTTGTTGGGGGGCGTGTTTCACGCCAAACTTGTAGGTCTAAATCAAGACAAAACTAGATGGGAGGTTGATTCAAGGTCATCGGATGCCATAGCCATGGCCGTACGATATGGATGCCCCATTTATACTTTTGAATCTGTGATGAAGGAAGCGGGAGTAGTCTTGGATAGTCCGAGTCAGGCATTTACTAACAAGAGAGGTAGTCTGCATGATTATTCGCTTGAAGAGCTTCAACAACTGCTCCATCAAGTACTGGCCAAAGAGGATTATGAAAGTGCTTCTAGGATTCGTGATGCCATCTCAAAAAAAAGTAAAGCATAGCAATTGGGTAGTGGATTGTAGAGGCGCAGGCAAGTCACATGCCTAAATGATTGGATCACTTCATCTGCCAAGTGTCATTTATCGCAAAAAATCCGAAGTATAAAATCGACACTATTGATATCCCAATCAAAATATTGCTTGAGGCAGGATAGTTGCATCTGTTCAAAGGATCTCATTATCCATTTATACTATTTTTTATTGCTGTTGGTGGTATTACAGTATATACCGCAACATTTAAAGATCAAATCAATTGGCTTGGTTTTACGTTTGTGTTCATATTTTACTTCGCCATATTTGTAATAGGGATATGGTCATCCCACAAATCATCAGATAGTTCGCCTGATAATTTTTTGTTGGCTGGAAGAAAACTGCCATTATGGATTGCGATGTTTA
>JAJRXG010000066.1 GCA_024276375.1 Bacteroidota bacterium
ATTGCTCACAAGCCAAAACGCCATCAATATACCATTGGCGCGTAATTCGACCTTCGCCACAACCATCTATATCTTCAATATCTACATGGGTAAGCGTACCCGTTCCACAGATACCATATAGGACTTGTGGTTCTCCAAGTGATTCAGGACTCGTATCGTCACCACATTCAACATATCTGTTCTGGCACTCTATAGAAATCGTACTTTTGTCCTCAACATTGACATTAGTCCAACTTATGCCATTGGGTGAATCTGGGCTGCCATCATCAACAACAAGTGCTACTTTCTGTACACCGATATCTTCACAACAGAATTTAACATACTCCTTACAAACGACATATGGAATCTCAACGATGTTATATACACCCTTGTCCACGGAGATGGTATCAAAATAAACACCATCAAAGCTGCATTGGTCTGCACGGTATAATAAATTGCCAAAACCATCCGTAGCTTGATCTCCCGAACTGGTATAAATCGGATTCTGCAATTCACTATCAAGAAGAATACAAGTTGCTACTGCACCACAATCTGAATCATGACTGCCCGCGTCAATGTTGTCAACATACACCTTGGTCAATCCTCTTAGTTCAACAGGATCGAAAGCCAAACTTGCATTCAATACATCAACAGCTACTGCAACCGGTCTAACACGGTCTTTCACATAGACCTTGAAGGTTAAGGTGCTGTCATTGCCACATTTGTCGGATGCTGTGTAGGTGATCAGAATGGGATTGTCTGCGATGGATATGCCCGAAAGCACACCATTCTCATCGATGATACCTACACTGGACTCCCAATATTCATGCTCAACACCACTGCAATCATCCCATGGATCAGCGCTTAGGACTACTTCTGCAGTGCAATCCCATGGCAAGAGCTCAGCTTCTAAATCTTCAAATGGTGTCACCTTAGGTGCCTCGTCATCTATAATGAGTATCCACTGATCAAAGTACTTCAATGTCCCGGTACACCAATCTAAGACAGTCCAAGAACGCAGGATCTTAGTACTATCCCCGGCACAGCTCTCGTAGTATTGATCTGTATATTTCACACTGAGATTGCACAATGTCCCCGGCTTCAATGGAATCAAATTGGGGATGGTGTCGTATGATATCTTATCGTAGTAGATCGTATCATGAACTACGACATCATAAATTGCTGTGGTACCGATACTATCAATTACAATCGTACTGTCTCTAACGATGTACTCACGTATTGAGTCAGCGGGCATGACAATAGTGACAATTCTTGCCCCTTTGTCGATATGGGGATAGGCATACGCAGTACCACTCCCGGTCGTAGCAGGTAAGCCATTGTAATAGTTCTCAATAAAACCCGGGGTTAAGTCCTGAGGTGATGCCAAACTACAAGAGATTTTGATGGCATCTTCAAAGTTTTGTCCAACGGGAGCTAGAATATCGGATGTATCAATAGGCAATTCCCTAATACTGTCAATGTGCAGCGGAACGTGTACTTTGCCACCTGATCCCAAATCGAGATCAGCATAAACCGTACGTGTGGTAATATAACCTGTGCACTTGTCACCAACGGTATTGTATTGTTCTGAAACATTGGAGATCGGTGGTGCACAATTGGCTCTGGCATTTTGTATGATAGCGGATACCAACAGAAGATCAGCGTAGTCTTCCCCACAGATGTACTCATTGGATGTAGTGGTGACTTCGGGTATCAATTTATTTTCGATCAATATCGTACCCCAACATCCTACGCGATTGTTAAAACAAGCGTCCAAGACTTCGTATGTCAACTCTTTGCCTACATGAGAGATATCGACTGTATTGCCTATGTCTTGCCCATTTTCATAAATGTGTACACTATATCTTAATGGATCCTTGTCACTGTTTAAGAAAACAGTGCTCAGGGTTACTACGGCAATACAACTTGTATCGAGGGTTATATTTACCTTTCCTGCGCAAGCTAGACTTTCGCTCTGGCAGCCCGGCAACACATTGACCGGAGCTGTCGTAAATGATATCGGTGAAGGTGCTCCCATATAAGCATAGGTTCCCGATCCGGTAATAGCAACCGGACCCAGACCCGGATTGGGGCCTAATTCAAAAGGGATATCTATGGCCAGACATTCACCAACGTCGAGGGACGGTCTTGGGGCATCTTCAAACAAAGTCTCATTGGCTCCACCATCATACATGGGATTGATATTGCCCCCGTAGATACTCGAACCCGAGGCGGTGAGTACACCACCCGATCCGGTCAAGGTTGTCAATCCTCCAGTTAAACCCAGAAATGTCCCTCCTAATTGATTGGAC
This sequence comes from Bacteroidota bacterium, assembly GCA_024276375.1. GTDB lineage: Bacteria > Bacteroidota > Bacteroidia > Chitinophagales > Saprospiraceae > JAJRXG01. The sequence goes on from JAJRXG010000066.1 coordinate 2,292, forward strand.
AGATCCAATGACAATTGAATGGCATTGATCAATGTATCTCCATCATTTTTCAAACTATAGCGAACGACCACTTTGGTATTGCCCGTCACAGCATCTTTGACAGAAGAAATAACCTCGATCTTGGCATCTAAAGAAGGCATCACAATACTTTCAAGCCAAGTGCCGGGAATAAATGCGCTTACTTCTTCGACTTGAGCAACATTAGCGAGGGGTGGCTCTGTTGCATAAGAGTAATGTGCGAAATGTAGCAAGAGTATCATACTCACACCTATCACTGCGTGTCTGATGATATTACTTCCGTTATTCAATAGGCTCGAAATTGTCATAAACTAAGGTTAGAATGTTCTAAATATTTCATTGAGGTTTATCTACTACAAAAACAGCACCATACTGACACCCCTTCTAAAGATATCGGGTAAATACCTAGGTACAAGTGAGTGGATAAATGCTTCTCAAGAAAATTCTCATCATCTCAGGACGAAATCTTCTATATACCACGAAAAAATAGGAGTGGATCCTAAAGTAGAACAAATATATAATAGTATATTGATTATTAGGTAATTACACTTTACATATTTTTATAATATATAAATAAATTTAAGATATATTTCTCACATTAGTAAGGAGTATAAAGAATAGCCGCTTTTGATTACACAAATTCCGCGTACCAATCGTTATTTACTCGGAGTGCTTTAAAAACATGGTATGGAGGATCTTGCTTGTGGTAGATATGGCCGAAAACCGGCTGAAAAAAGTTGTAAAGAGTATCGATCTTCCCAATCAAGTGTAAACTTGACTGTTGTGAATGAAAAAATGTTATAATGATAAGAGCAATACTCATATCAATCATATCGATTGTCATTGTAGTATCGTGTGGAAACAATGATGCATGCGAGGGCGGAACATTGGATGTCATTACGATGGAGGAATTGGGTTGTGTCAACTCTACTTATCTAACTAGGGTAAGATCTGGCAAGGAATTTGAGCTTATCACGAGCCAGGAGGCTTATGATGATCTGATATCAACTAGTTGCAATCCATCAATCGACTGGGAGTCCTACGATATGATCGCGGGAATGATCCTCCTGTCCAAAGGCTTGATAAAGATCGAAGAAGGAGCTCGATATGATTGCGAGAACAATGTACTTGAAATCACGATCAATGTCTATCTCAATGACACTACGGTAGCCACTCCTGTCAGTTTTGCATTTTTAATACCAAAATTGAGTAGTGAAGAAGTTCCATTTGTAAAAATCGTCACTCAGGGATAGTCTCATATAGTAAGGGGATATAATATGCCGATAAGGATCGAAGTTTTAGTTTTACTTACCTCTCTCTAAATACGACCAATTCGGAAAAATACGGACATGCCATTGATTAGCTCAATACGAACATACCCTATCAAGTCCACATCACCGGTGTTGCATAGACGTCAAAAGTTGTATCATGATGGATTTTATCTTGATAGAGAGTGGGTGGTTATTGATAAAAACAACTCAAGCCTAACAGCTCGTACATATCCCAAATTGTTGAAAGTCAGCACAAAGCTAAAACAAGACTCAGTAGAAGTATATATCGACAGATCTTCTATCGGTCAGCTTGATCTCAAATATGCCAATGAAGGCGATAAGATTGAAATAAAGATACACTCCTATATAGCATATGGCCATAGAGTACACACTCCTCTAGAACAACATATAAGTGATTTTCTCGGTGCGAAAATACGTCTCGCAAGAGTCCTGCGCAATATCAAACGAAATGTATTGTCGAAACACGGAGGTCAATCCGGAGATACAGTTGGATTTGCAGATCAAGCACCGATTCTACTGTTGTCCGAAGCAAGTCTTAAAGATTTGAACAGTAGAATGGAGACATCTATTGAGATGGATCGGTTTAGACCTAATCTCGTTATATCGGATTGCCTTCCATATGAAGAGGACAGTTGGAATCATATAAGAATAGGCAGTACAACACTGAGGGTCATCCAATCATGCGAGCGTTGTATCTTGACCACTATTGATCCGTACACCTTAAAGAAGGATGTGCTTAGTGAACCACTCAAAACCCTCAAAACGTATCGCATTGGGCCGAGAGGGGGTTGTATTATGGGAGTACATGCTGTTCCTACTACTAGTGGAGATATTCAATTGGGTGACAAGGTTGAGTTCATAAATCATACGTCCCAAAGATAAAATCACTATTGTAATAATGAGCCCCCTCCGCAAACTCACAAAATAAAAAAGTCACACTGTTTAATTGACTTTATGAAACGTAAAAAAATGGATCACCTATACCAAATACCTGATTCATTTGCAAAACCACAGGTCACTGCAACGGATGCTTGCTTTTAGTATAAATCAATGCAACTCAATAGTTAGTCGTTTAAAGCTCCTTATAAAGCTAAAAACCTACTTATTAGAAAGCGACATTTGTTTTCTAAACACCCAAAAGCGTTGGAGTGTATAATTAAATCCAAGTGATACGATTGCATCTGTCAGCAACCTAGATACTCTGTAATCTATATGAGCAATCTCCGTCAGTACTGAAGTGCCCATACTTTTTAACATTACACTAAGCACAACAATTATAATAAACTTGGGCAGTTGACCCGCCAATCCCTCAACTCGACCCTTGAACGACCAATATCTATTGGCAGAGAAATTGACAAGTGCTCCAACAATACCACCTAAAACAATACCATATATGTAGTGCCAACCCAAAATCTCGACACTAGCAAGCATCACCATATAGTCAACGACACCACCAACAAAGGCAGAGATCTGTGCCTTGAAAAACGTCTTGAATTCTCGATATATAGACATCGCTACACTCAATGGACAGAGTTATAAATGACTCACTTAGGCTACGTCCTTTCTATCAAATCGCGTTTATCTCCTAACTCAAATATTTTTAGAGAATCGTAATAATTTATAATCATTAAAACGATGGATCCAATCAAGGCGAATTTCCATAAAACTCCATCAAACCAAATCTCAGCAACTAGGAAAATAGAAATGATGATACGCAATTCAGTTGGACCTATTAGGTGTGTATCAATGATATATTTGTCAGCGATTTTATAACGCATTAAAGCCAGAATCATGGCTCCTCCATAGGCGACGATAAAAAGGACGGCGACAATTTTCCAATCGGGGAAATAAAAATGAAATCCAATGCCAATAATACTAGTAGAAATCCAGTCTGCATTAATATCAAGAGCCCATCCATACCATTTGCGTGGAATATTGCGATAGTATGCCAAGCGACCATCAAGGCTATCCCCAAACCACTGGATCGCAAAACCAATCACAGACAATAGCAACCAATAAATGTTATAAACACCTAACACCATACCAATTGCTATGAGAATACTTCCCAAGATGCCCACAAACGTCAACATATCCTAACTGATCCATGAAGGCATAATACGGCATAGATATGCGATCAACTTAAATTCTGATCTCTTGAGCAAGTTTATTCTTTCTCTGTCGCCAATATCGGTCTTTCTATCTGTGTTCATACTTATCTTTTAAACACACTTAACAATACTATGATAACGGTTGTCCCAATAGTGGTGTCCATATTCAAAAGTTAAATAATCCCTAACATAGGATCCTTGGCTTTACAGATTAAGATATACACAAAAGTGTGTATATCAAAATTGTAAGAATATAGTACTAGGACTATATAAAGCATATTGCCCCGGTCTTTAGAATGGGGATAAAGAAGAGTGCAATGTATTGGCTTTAGCCATTAATATGCATAGACTTGTTAAGAGCTAAAGCCCTAGATGAAAAAGGCATGACTACCCCGGATATAAATATCCGGGCAAAAAGTGTGTATCACAAAATTGTATAAAATAGGATATTGCTCCGGTACGCTTCTGTCCTCATATATTTAAGAACTCCTCATAAAGAGTCTCCCTTGATGTGCCGAAGGAATAAACCCCTCCCCACACGCATTGCCAGCTAATAAAGTGCAACATGCTATACACACTACACAAGGTCTCCTCGCTAGTCATAAGAAGTGTGTTATATTTATCGAGTATGAGCGATACCTCTATTTTTAACTTTAAGAAATTCAAGCTTATTCAAAGCAATACGGTCTTTAAAATCACAACGGATAGTCTGCTCTTGGGTGCATGGGCGCAAGTACAGGAACGCTCTCGACTGATTGAACTCGGAACTGGCACCGGTGTAGTGAGTCTTATGCTAGCACAAAGATTTAAGGATATCTTAATCTACGGGATTGACAGTCAGCGAGCTGCTTACGAACTCTGCAATCGCAATTTTCAAAATAGTCCGTGGTCTGATCGCTTGGACATTGACTGGATGGAATATGAAGACCTGTTACAACGCCCTATCACAAAATATGATGACATCATCTCCAATCCTCCGTACTACAACACAACAAATGCCCCAACAAGCTCCCTTAAGGCCATGGCCAAACACCAAGGCCTCCTCAATCCCAAAAGCATCATCTCCGCCGCTGATACACTCTTGCAACCCAAGGGTCAGATCCATATCGTTGTGCCATCGTATAGAGAGGTTGAAATCGTGGCATGCGCACAGGAGTACGGCTATTATACAATCCACATTATGAGACTTAAGCCAAAGCCCCACTACAATCCGGTCAGGAGTTTTCTTACATTCAGTAAGGATATCGACATGCCATCACAAACGAAGGTCAATACCCTTATAATGTATCAGTCAAATGGGATTTATCATCCATCTTATCAAGATCTTCTTGGGTCATTTTTGACAGTTCTGTGATGCGAAGTGAGACTCACTTCTTTTTTTTTTACCTATTTATCGAGCGTATATATTAAACAACAAAAAAACCATAAGCCTATGATGGTTACTATTCAGGTAGGCGTCATTTTGGCTAAAAAAAACACTTTCCCCGTCATATTTCCGCTACTTTTTTCGCCGTAGCGCTGCTATGCCTCAAAAAATAAGTGTCATCTGACGAAAAAATTGCCTTTTTTTATCTCAAAAGCACCCTCCTGAATAGTAACCTATGATGAAAATGAATTAATGATTTGAGAGAAACTACGGGCATCTAGACTAGCGCCACCCACTAGGCCGCCATCTACATCCTCTTGTCCAAATATCTCACTTGCATTGGCCGGTTTAACCGATCCACCGTATAGTATCGGAATGCCATTGGCGATCTCCTCTCCTACCAACTGGGCGAGATAATCACGAATGGCTTTATGCATCTCCTGAGCTTGCTGGGGACTTGCCGTCTCACCTGTACCGATCGCCCAAATCGGCTCATAAGCTATCACGACTTTCCCAAGATCTTCATTAGAAAATTCATCAAATGACTCTTTCAGTTGAGTGATGATATGCGCAACATGGTTGCCCGATGTCCGTATATCAAGCCCCTCACCGCAACAAAAAATGGGTGTCAATCCATAATTCAATGCCAAGCGAAGTTTCTCTGCCAGAAAAACATTGGATTCATTAAAATATTCTCTTCTTTCACTATGGCCGATTATGACATAGGTTGCTCCTGAAGATTGAATCATAGTGGGACTCAACTCACCTGTATAAGCTCCTTTTTCTTTCGGATACATATTTTGAGCTCCGAGAAAGACATTTTTGCCGCAAGGCATCTTAGAAAGCGAATATATATGAGTACTGGGCGGACAAATGACAACCTCCGTACGGGCATCGAGCTCGAGTGCCATTAAGTCTTTGAAAAGAGCGATACCCTCTTCTACTGTAGTATTCATCTTCCAATTGGCTGCAGCTATTTTTTTTCTCTCCATAATGACTCCTTTTAAACTCAAATGTAGTGGTAATTGAGCAATCCCAAAATGTTTGCAAAAATCCCTTGATTATCAATCTAGTGCACGATCTTAAAACAATATAAAACATTATGTCGATCTTTGTAATAGCGATACTATATGCAGAACAATCATGAAGCAAGTAGCACCATATATACAGAGAGATATCAGTTGGTTGGACTTTAACTACCGGGTTCTGCAAGAGGCCAAGGATCCCAATGTTCCCTTGATGGAAAGGTTGAAGTTCCTCGCCATATACTCTTCCAATCTCGATGAATTTTTCAGGGTTCGAGTAGCTCACAATAGAAACCTACTGAGAATCGGCAAAAAGACACGCAAGACCTTGGGGTTTGAACCTGCAGATCTACTGAAGACCCTATTGAAGAAAGTCAATGAACAGCAACTAGAATTCAGCGATATATTTTTTGAACAGATCATACCGAAGCTGCACAAAGCAGGGATCCATATCATACGCCGTCAGGAGATGACGGAAGTGCAAAGATTGTTTGTGGAAGATTATTTTTTTGATCATCTATTGCCCTATGTTCAACCCGTTATATTGATAAAAAGTAAGGTGCGTCCATTTTTAAACAATGGTTCACTATACTTAACCTTGGATCTTGTTGATAAAAAAACTGCCGATCAAGTCACTGCGATCGTAAAAGTCCCGTCTGATCAATTGGGGCGGTTTATCGAATTGCCTTCTGAGCATGTACAGGATAAATATATCATCATGATGGATGATGTAGTACGCCATAGTATTCCGTGGATATTTCCGGGATATGACATCATCCAGACGTACTCCATCAAATTGACCCGCGATGCTGAATTGTACATCGATGATGAATACTCAGGAGATCTGCTCAACAAGATTCAAAATAGCTTGCGAAAGCGCGCGGTGGGGCCGGCATCCAGATTGGTTTACGACAGAGCAATGCCCGAAGAAACCTTGCAATATCTCATGCGCGTATTTGAATTGACGGAATTTGATCTTCTTCCTGAGGGGAGATATCACAACAACTCGGATTTTCTTGGATTTTCGGATTATGGTAGAAAGCATCTGAAGGAAAACCCATTGCCGGCAATACCCATTGTAGAGTTAGAAGAAAGTCCAAGTATATTTGAGGTAATCAAAGAACGGGATCACCTCATACATCCGCCATATCACTCTTATGAGGCAGTCATACGATTTTTTGAAGAAGCTGCAGAAGATCCTCATGTTTCACACATTAAGATCGTACAATATCGGGTAGCCTCTAGGAGTAGAATCATGGAAGCCTTAATCAAAGCTGCCAAAAGAGGAAAGCAAGTCACTGCATTTATAGAGATTAAAGCGAGATTTGATGAAGAAGCCAACATCAATTGGGGGGCGAAGCTTCAAAAAGCCGGTGTAAAGGTCATATATAGTATGCCGGGTATAAAAGTTCATGCCAAGATGGCCACTATCATACGTCAAGAGGATAACGGTTATGAGATGTACTCATATTTTAGCACAGGGAATTTTCATGAAAAAACAGCCAATGTATATTCCGATATCGGAATGTTTACCATGGACTCCAGACTTACACAAGAATCCATAAGGTTATTCAACTATCTTGAAACCAAAGATCGTTCGGGAATAACCTTTGAATATATCGGTATAGGGCTTTTTAATCTCAACTCCTTGTTGGACTCACTAATAGACAAGGAGATCAAAAATGCCAAAGAAGGTCTGCCGGCTCGCATAATACTTAAAATGAACAGTCTTCAAGATCCGGTGATGATCAAAAGGTTGTATGTAGCCGGTCAGGCTGGAGTCAAAATAGACTTGATCGTCAGGGGTATATGTTCGCTTGTTGCCGGGGTGCCGGGCATAAGTGAAAACATACGGTCTATCAGTATCGTGGATCGATATTTAGAACATGCCCGTATATTTGTATTTGAAAACAATGGAGACTCCCAATATTACATATCTTCTGCAGATTGGATGTATCGAAATTTATACAAGAGAGTGGAAATAGTTGTACCAATATTTCAAGAAAATATAAAGCAACACATAAAAGCATTGCTCAATTTACAACTAAACGATAATGTCAAGGCACGATCATTAAATTACGAGGAAGTAAACCAGTATGTAGGAGATAAAACACAATTTCTCACAAGATCCCAAATGGAAACCTATCTCTATATTAAAAGAAAAGAAAGTGAAGTGCTTTTTCAAAAAGCATCGGAAGAAGAAGACACAGGGGTAGGAACGGAAAAACAAATTGAAAAAATATGATTAAAGCTATCTCACCGATTGATGGGCGCTATCATTCTAAAACAATAGACCTTGGAGCGTATTTTTCAGAATATGCGTTGATTCGATACCGGATCAAAGTTGAAATCACGTATTTTCTATATTTGAATAAAATAGGAATTATAAAACTCAACAAAGAAGAGCAAGTAATTGTCAAAGAAGTCTTGAGTCAATTCAGCGAAGAAGATGCGCTGCGCGTAAAAAGTATAGAAAGCATGACCAACCATGATGTCAAGGCTGTCGAATACTTTATAAAGGAGCGTATAGACGGACGCGTTGATTCTATATGGTTAGAATTTATCCACTTTGGGCTCACATCTCAAGACATAAACAATACTGCTATGCCATTGATGTTAAAAGATGCAATGACCAATATCATCATTCCAGCACTTCAGACAGTGACAGCATCCATCACCTCGATGGCACGAGCATACCAGGAAGTACCCTTGCTTGCAAGAACCCATGGACAGGCTGCTTCTCCTACCACTATGGGCAAAGAGATGATGGTATATGTGGATCGCTTGAACAAGCAAATGGTTCAACTTAAGAACCAAGAATATGAATCAAAATTTGGTGGTGCGACGGGAAATTTTAATGCCCACAAGATCGCGTATCCGGAGATTGATTGGCGCCAATCAATGGATGAAATGATGGACACTATGGGTTTAAAACGACAAGCATATACCACTCAGATTGATCAGTATGATCATATGGCATCCATATTTCATTTGCTCATTAGGATCAATAATATCCTCATTGACTTCTCGAGAGACATATGGTCCTATGTATCGATGGATTACTTCAAACAGAAAGTCATCGCCAATGAAGTCGGCAGTTCTGCCATGCCGCATAAAGTCAACCCGATAGACTTTGAAAATGCTGAGGGCAACTTGGGTTTTGCCAATGCGATACTCGAATATCTGGCAAGAAAACTCCCGATCTCCAGACTACAAAGAGACCTAACGGACAGTACCGTAACCAGAAATATCGGTGTCCCAATGGGTCATATACTCGTCGCTACTTCGAGTCTATGCAAGGGAATCAACAAGTTGGAAATCAACCGGGATAAAATATCCAAAGATTTAAATGATTCTTGGGCAGTAGTGTCGGAGGGCATTCAAACCATCCTGCGACGTGAAGGTTGGAAGCAGCCCTATGAACTACTCAAATCCTTCTCCCGAGGCAAGGGAAAATTGACTCAAGTAGATTTTGTAAACTTTATAGAATCCCTAGATGCGGAAGATGTATTAAAGGCTGAATTGCCGTCGATCACACCTCATAATTATATTGGTTATGCAGGAGAACATCTGTCAAGTGACACCGAGGTATTCTGATCATTTGAGATACTTGCTTGCCTCCCGGCGTGCCAACCCTTGAATATCTGAAGACTCCATCAAGAATGCTTTAATTTCCTCCGGATAGAACTTAGAGGCTTGGCGCAAAGACCATCCGATGGCTTTTTGAATAAAAAATTCTTGTTTAGAGTTGAGCACATTGATATAGTAAAACAGTCTCTTTAGATCTACGCCCCGTCTATACTTCAATTGATATAGCAAGCAGGTGCGATTCAACCAGATATCATCACTTCTGAGCCAACGGTCAATACTGCTTTTGGCCATGGATACCTCTTTGAGGGCAATCTCACCTACAATATGAGAAGCGATTGCATCAACAGTGTCCCACCATGATTGGTGGGTGATCCATTTTTCCACATGCTCTATATGCTCACCATGAAATCGCGTTTTTACATCAATCATCACATCCAGTGCTACCAATTGAAACTCGCGAAACTTCATATCCCATAGATCATCTATTAGAGCGATAATATCACCGATCACCATTTTGCGTGCCGATAAGATCAGAGGTTTTTGCAAAATTTTACGTTTATGAGAGGAAATACCCAAAAACTCAAACTTCCCTCTCATGTACCTTTTCATCTTTGCTGCTCTTACAGCATCGCCATTCTGAACCAACAATTCAATTATTTCTTCGGTGCTCATGTTCTCCATCCTTAAATTTCTAAAACAATCAGAATCCTATTTTTGTTCATATCTGACATTGCCTGGTTGCTCACAACCCCTGCAGATATTTTTAAGTCGATTCCCAAATTAACAAAAATACCGGTGAATGTTTATTGATATTGTCTGATTTCTATATGTCAACATATCCAAGAGAAAACGTGTGGAGAAAAATTATTCACAATAGCATATCAATATCTATTGAAATGCGCATTAATGCCTGAGCTTACCTACATTTATGCTCATGAATAAGCCTTTAGCAGAACGTATGAGACCCAAACTGTTGGTCGATTATGTGGGGCAATCCCATCTTGTCGATCGCGATGGAGTACTGCGCAGAAGCATCGAGCAAAACACCTTGCCATCCATGATTCTGTGGGGACCACCAGGAGTCGGAAAGACCACTTTGGCATTTCTCCTAGCCAATGAACTGAAGCGTCCGTTCTACTCGTTGAGCGCAATCAACAGCGGTGTAAAAGATGTCAGAGAGACAATAAGAAAGGCAGAACAACAACGCTTCTTTGATAGTCCCTCTCCGATCTTGTTTATCGACGAAATCCACAGGTTTAGCAAGTCACAACAAGACTCATTGCTCTCAGCTGTAGAAAAAGGAATCATCATACTCATCGGTGCTACAACAGAAAACCCTTCGTTTGAGGTTATTTCTGCGTTGTTGTCAAGGTGTCAAGTCTATGTCCTCGAATCGCTCTCAGCCCAACAACTAAAATCTATAGTTGATCATGCCGTAAGTCATGATGAAGTACTTAAAACCTATGATATTGAAATTAAAGAATACGAATCCCTACTGCAATATAGTGGAGGAGATGCAAGGAGGCTCCTCAACGTACTAGAGCTGATCGTCAATCAGAGTAGCCCGGATCAAAAAATATGTATTGATAATGAGCTTACCAAAAAAGTCATCCTTTCAGACCCCTTGCGATATGATAAAACAGGAGAAGAACACTATGACACGGTTTCTGCATTTATCAAATCCGTAAGAGGAAGTGATCCGGATGCTGCCATATACTATTTGGCTCGAATGATACAAGGTGGAGAAGATCCGATATTCATATGCCGCAGGTTGGTCATTTTGGCTGCCGAAGATATTGGATTGGCCAATCCCAATGCCTTACTCATTGCCAATGCTTGCTTCGATGCTATCAAGAAGATAGGGTTGCCAGCAGGACGCATTCCCATGGCACAAGCGACTATTTATCTCGCCACGAGTCCCAAGAGCAACTCCGCATATCTGGCCATCGATAGAGCGTTGGCCGAGGTGCGCACATCCGGCAATCTATCTATCCCCATGCATCTGCGCAATGCGCCTACCGGACTGATGAAAGAATTGGGATATGGTTCCGGCTATGTTTATACCCACGATACCCCTCCAACAGATCCGGACTATCACTATTTGCCTAAAAAAATAAAAAACCAACACTTCTATATTTCTAAAAATATTGGTGCTGAAAAACGGATATTCAACCAGAGATTTAGTCCTGAAGAAAAAGAAGAATAGGTCGCTGGCATTATGCTGAGGCATCCACACCCGTAAACCTCTATACGATACTCCAACGCAACTTCTCTTTTCTCAACACACTTTCAAATTCATTGCTCATTGTGCCTTTGCACACTTGTCAATATATAGATCTCATGAACATGAGCTGTCCGGAGTGCTTGCACCGAATCGCACGGGCTTTGTGGGTGGATGTGTGCGTGTACGCGATATATGCCGAGAGAATCCTTGTTGACGCCACTTTTCTACTTATATCATAGAGCCTTAGCGAAGTGATATATCCAATTATGAATTGCGAGGAAAGAGCATACAACTTTTATTTATTGCCATAATGAGAGAAAGCACTCAAAACAATAACCGTAATAATTTCATCTTCTATCTCATAGATTAGGCGATGTTTTCTGTCATTTTGGATAAAAAAAACACTTTTCCCATCATATTTCCGCTATTTCTTTCGCCGTAGCGCTGCTGTGCCCCAAAAAGTAAGCGTCATCTGACGAAAAAACTGCCTTTCTTTATCTCAAAAGCACCCTCCTGAATAGTAACATATCTTTTTACTTCTTCTTGGGTAAGTCTTAAATCATAACTCACAGACCTAGGAGCTCTTTAAATATCTTCAGACGTTGATATTTCAAGGTATTCACCATTACGAGCTTGCTTAGCACTCTTCCTGATTCGCTTAATCATCTAAATATCATCTTCGCTAATAGGTGTCAGAGCATACGACTTGTCTCTTCCTCGCTGAACTATTATCTGTTCTCCTTTATCAGCTTTATCAAAATATAAGCGTTGATTTTGTCTAAATTCCCTACTACTTATTACTAGCATGATTTAACATTTAAGTGTACCTTATTGGTACAACACTGTAAAAGTACATATAGTGAGATTCACAAGGATTTATATTGATCATTCCTATCGCACCAACTCTCAAGCCACAACCATAGCCAAGACTTAGGATCGATCTTTCCCAAGCTGAACAACAGACCTTGTATAATTGATTGATTTGGGATTGGGTAAGGATATCTCTTTGCGGTTCTGTTCTTGGATAGACAAACGAAAAACTACCTACCAAATATCATCAATAAGGGCTTCATCATTGGATGAAGCCCTATTTTTTTCTATGCTCAGGAATCGACATACTAAAGTCGTTGATCCTATGTGGTTAATATGTATCTATTGTCGCGGTACGAGGGCAAACTCTACCCTTCTGTTCAGCGTTCTTCCACTCACAGTCTCATTGGTTGCTATCGGTCTTGATTCTCCAAATCCGGCATAGCTCATCCTTTCAGGAGGGACACCCGAATTGATCAAGAATTGATAGCAGGCTCTGGCTCTATTTTCGGATAGGCGTTGATTGTCAATCGCGCTTCCTTGACCATCTGTATGCCCTTCAATCGAAAGATTAAAATCAGGATATCGATCCATGATTTCCGCGATTTGCGTCAATACTTTAAATGATTCAGACTTAAATTCCGCTTTGCTGGTCTCAAACTGTACAGAACGCATAGCAATCTGAAGAACTCTACGGTCACTGGCACTTACTTCAGGGCATCCTTGTGTATCTACAGGCCCCGGACTATTGGGACATCTATCACGGCTATCATCCAACCCATCGCCGTCAGTATCAGGACATCCATCGTACACTGCCAAACCCGGTCTGCCCGGACACTTATCATCAGCATCCATCACTCCATCGCCATCACTATCTACATTGCGCAACTCATTGGAATCAGGAATCTGTCCTCTTGGGCATCCACGTGTCGCAGCAGGTCCCGGGATATCAGGACACGCATCTCGACTATCATCGACACCATCGCCATCTGTATCCGGACAACCCGCGTACAAACTGCTACCGGCCTTCAGTGGACATTTATCAATATTGTCCGGAATACCATCTCCATCCGTATCTACATTCTCATCAGGACACCCATTATTGACAGGACTTCCCGGCACGGAGGGGCATCTATCATCACTATCTTTCACTCCATCTCCGTCTTGATCAGGACATCCCAACGTATTTTTCGGACCTATGGCATTGGGGCATTCATCGATGCTATCAGGAGTTCCATCTCCATCTGTATCCACCTCCGGGCAACCTCCATTGGCAGCTGTACCGGCAACCGTAGGACATCTATCCAAGTCATTGGGTATGCCATCTTGATCGGCATCGTTGTCCGGGCAGCCGTTGTTGGCAATTGTTCCCGGCATATTGGGACATTCATCTTCATTGTCAGATACACCATCTTCATCACTATCGGGACAGCCTTTGAGGGCCATTGACCCAAATTGGTCGGGACACGCATCCTTGTAGTCGGGTATGCCATCTTCATCCTTATCCGGACAACCATCCAACTCCTTGCTACCTGTCTCTTGGGGGCATAAATCCAATTCATCAATAATGCCATCGCCATCTGAATCAAGCACTTCTTTTTCCATTTCCTTTTTCTCTTCCATGGATTTTTTCTGAGCTACTTCTTTAGGCCCTAAGAAGAAAGTGAACCCCAAGCCATGATGTAGATTGTTGCGTCCATCTTCCAGTGCATAGCGATATTCAGATTGAAACGTCAAATAAGCCTTGCTGGCAAGACGGAAGTTAAAACCGATACCAACCGGAATCTGAATATTGGAAACACCGGGGCGCTCATATACATAGCCCACTCCAGCGATGATGTGTGGAACAATCGGATTGTCCTGATCAATAAGAAAGTAATTCAACCGCAAATCTCCGCTGATCAATGCCTTATGATCTCCCTCCAGTCCGGATTCGCTTTGCACAACACCTACCTTAAGTGGAACAGATATATATAGCTGATTGGCAATGCGTTTTAACAATCCAAGCTCAAATCCCACGTGGTATTTTTGAAAGGCGGAAAATTGTCCGCCATTCTGGGATAAATAATCCATAGTAAGCGCCTTGACGGTAATACCTACATCAAGATTTGGTTTACTATCTATGTTGGCCTCCACCTCAGACATTGCCTCAGAATCTTGAGAAAACCCATGAATGGACAACAGGAAGCTTGTTATGGCAATAAGAAGTATTCTTATCATTAGTTTGTTTTTTTATTGATCATTCAGCCCTTGCAACAAAAAGGCCAACATTATTCAAAATCACTTTCTTTCTCAACCTGCATACCTCATTTTAATCGCCGGTTGGGAAGAAAAATTTCATACTTAAACTCAACCAAGAGCATACATTTAATAACGTCTGATATAGCAAGTATTATCAAATGACTTACAAAAATAGCAAATGAATTATATTTTCTGCAATGTTAATATGTTAACCATTGCAACCTTAGGGTTTATATATAGGGTTAACCTTTAATCTGAAAGAAACCTGTACTGCGGTTTTTAACTGCATTGTCGGTGTCCCAATACTGTCCATTCATACATATATATACACCGGGGTTCAACACTTGAGCAAAAGCCAGAGCACTACCTAGGTTAAAAAATCCATCTGATGAAGATCCAAAGGCATAGGGTATCATCGCACCTGTTAGCACAATTGTTTTGCCATCGATTTGAGCCTTCTTTAGATACTTCCCCGTCTCAGTCATGGTATCTGTGCCATGCGTGATCACAATATTTTCATATGTAGATTTTCGGCAATTATGCTCAATGATACCACGATCCGCCTCTGTCATCTCCAAGCTATCGACCATCATCAGCGTTTTGATATCAACGGGCAAGGTAGATCTTCCTACTTCCAACATATCATGCAGATGAGTATCCTTAAAGTATAGCTCTCCGGTAATAAAGTTATAGTCTTTGTCAAAAGTACCTCCGGTCACAAATATCTGTACTGATTTGTTCTGATTCATATCCAATCGCTTGTGATTTTGCTAGGTGGCAAATGTATGTCCAAAAAAGTGAATTAAATACAATTGAATATAGTTGTTGATAAGAATGCAGTATCTACATTTGCAATAAAGTCATTGTTAGGACATATGATTCGGATGGCTTCTATAGTTTAAAATCAAACCGACATGTCGTTCAATGTAGTCATTAAACTCTCTCGTAAACCATAAATTTTAACCATCCAAGACTCCGCTCGTCTGATTCAGGCAGATAGAGTTCTTCGATTCATTAGAGAACAAACACATAAAGAAAGATGTCATCTGATAAGGTATTGTCCCAGTCCATTCTGAATCTCCAAGAATCCGCGACCCTTAAAATGTCTCAAATGGCAAGGGATCTAAGAGCTCAAGGCCACGATATTATAAGCCTTAGTATCGGAGAGCCGGATTTTGATACGCCAAAATTTATCATTGAGGCGGCCAAAGAGGCACTCGATGAAGGATACACGCACTACACTCCGGTACCCGGATTGATAGAATTGCGTGAAGCCATCTGCCGCAAGCTTAAACGCGATACCAACCTTACCTATACACCAAACCAAGTCGTCGTATCCAATGGTGCCAAGCAGACCATTTACAACCTGTGTCAAGTGCTGCTCAATCCCGGCGATGAAGTGATTCTATTTACACCGTACTGGGTATCCTATGAAGCCATCATAAAATTGGCCGGTGGCGTAATCGTCAAACTCATCGCGGATGTCAATACCGACTATAAGGTCAGCGCTCAACAAGTCGAAGAAGCGATCACTGATAAAACTAAATTTATACTCTACTCCTCTCCCAGCAATCCCACGGGATCGTTGTACACACAAGATGAACTGGCATCCCTAGCAGCAGTAGTGGCCAAACATGACCATGTCTATGTGATCTCTGATGAGATATACGAGCATATAGTATTCTCCGGTGTTCATCACTCTATAGCCCAGAATCCCAATATCTTTGATCGCACTATCATTGTCAATGGTATGTCTAAAGGGTATGCGATGACAGGATGGAGATTGGGATATATGGCCGGTCCGGAGTTTATTGCTAAGGCTTGCGCCAAAATGCAAGGACAAGTCACTTCCGGAGCTACTTCCTTCGGACAAAAAGCGGCTTCGATCGCACTTGACAAAGATCCTATAGAAGTGACCTCCCGGATGGTACAAACATTTATAGAAAGAAGGGACCTGGTTCTGTCAGAATTGAGTAAAATTGAAGGACTCCAAATCAGTGTACCCCAAGGAGCATTTTACATCTTTCCGGATTGCAGCAGTTATTATGGCAAGAGATATGGAGCATATACAATCAGTAATTCTGATGATCTGGCGGAAGCTTTGCTCAAAGAAGCCCATGTAGCCATCGTTTCAGGATCAGCATTTGGAGCACCCAATTGCTTCCGCATCTCCTATGCTGCTTCCAAAGAGCAATTGATAGAAGCTTGTAAGAGATTGCAGAGGTTTTTTGAGGAACTAAAATGAAGCAAAGAGAGCTTAACCCTTTTTCCGGAAATACAAAATCTTCTTCTCATCACAATTCAGGCTAAGGGCTCCGACCGCTCACCGACATTGCCAGGTATGCACGTACTATTCGATAGTGGAATACTATTTTTCACTACTCTCTATTTAACGATTTCACAACGTCATAAGTGGCATCCATCTTTTGATTTTAAGTATATTTGGCCATTATTTTCTTTTATGAGATATCTCCTGTATAGTCCCAATTGGTATAAAACACTTACATACGGGGTAGTCATATGTGTACTCGTCGGATATTTGTGGACGATTCCTACTATTGCCTTTGATCAAATACTGGCTTCGGATCAAGAGATAACGGAATATAACTTGGGCGAAGAAACCCTATTGGGAGAAGTAGGTAACTCCAAAAACAAGAACAATATTTGGAGTAAGCGCACCTCAGAGAATAAAGAATCGCTTCATCAATTAACTCTTTCGCAAGGGGTGAATGATACTTTTTCCACATCGTACAAGATAGAAATCTTCATCCCACCTCCCAAGGTTTGATATATGCATCCATCTAAGTGATTGCTCAAGACCATGTCCTTAAATCATTCAAAAAATTAGAAAGCAACAAGGAAGGGCTG
Source organism: Bacteroidota bacterium (assembly GCA_024276375.1). Taxonomy (GTDB): domain Bacteria; phylum Bacteroidota; class Bacteroidia; order Chitinophagales; family Saprospiraceae; genus JAJRXG01. The sequence continues at coordinate 19,835 of JAJRXG010000066.1, forward strand.
ATTGAATCACTTGGTAATAATATCAGAAATAGACTATTAACATTTTTATAAAGATGTAGTGCGATAGATAAATCGATTATGAAAAAAAAATTGGGACTGGATTTTAAGCATCTCAAGGGAGATTTATTTGGAGGAATCACGTCAGGAATTGTAGCTCTCCCGCTAGCATTAGCCTTTGGAGTGAGTTCCGGATTGGGTCCGAGTGCGGGTCTGTATGGAGCTATATTTGTCAGTTTTTTTGCTGCATTATTTGGTGGTACCAATACACAAATATCAGGTCCTACTGCACCGATGACTGCTGTGAGTATGGTAGTGATTGCCGGAATTGTCGCGACCTACGACGGTGATGTATCCAAGGCACTTCCTGCTATCCTTACTGTTTTTTTGTTGTCGGGACTCATACAGATTGGATTGGGTATAATAGGTTTGGGAAAATACATTAAATACATTCCCTATCCCGTTGTATCAGGGTTTATGACGGCTATAGGTGTAATCATTATTGTAACTCAGATATTGCCTTCTCTGGGATATTATCCAAAAGAAGACTTCTCCTATGTTGAACAGTTTAAACCAAGAGCGGAGGAAATCATCCTCGATAATATCCTTCATGATGAAATGGAGGAAGGCATCCTCGTCCTCGAAGACTTTAAAGAAACTATCAAAAGAGCCGAACATATCACAGAAGCACAAATCCTCCAAGAGTCACAAATTCTGGCGGGGTCAGAAACTTCAGGTGTTATTGGAGCAATTAAAGTTATACCTAGAGCTATGGCTAACATAGATTGGCTTGAGTTATGGCTGGCATTGGGTAC
>JAJRXG010000067.1 GCA_024276375.1 Bacteroidota bacterium
AATTTGTATCCAAATGTGATTTCTGCTTTCAATCTAACACAAGCTCTGAAGGAGCGCCATATATTTTGCCTTGGGTTTTAACCCAAGGGTAGGAAAGATACCCCTTGCTGTTTTGGCGCTATTATTGACGCGTAGCCATCAATAATCGTGACAAAACCTTCTTGAGACTTCATGCTATATCGTTGCCCCGGAATGATTTTAAACACTGCGGGCGTGCCATCTTGCTTTACGCGAGTGCGGGTGCCTGCTTGCGGGAAGCTTTTAAAGCAACATGAACTTTTGATTCTTTTGCTTCAAGGCAAAACGAACATACAAAATATAGTCTTGGGACCATAATCATGTATTTGACCACACATGTGATTATCATGGTGCTTTACTGACTCCGTAACCGGAGAGGCAATAACCATCAATAATTGTGATAAAACAATTGTGAAATTGTGCAGGTATGGAGTTATTGATAAATACATTGCTGATCAGAGAGGGTATGCAATTATGACTTTATCCATAATGCTGCGCCAAAACGAGGAGAGTTAGAATTGAGGATCTCCGGAGTTATTGGGATTTAACATCGATTATATCAAAGCCAAAGTTTTTCTATCTTGTCACGTAAAAAATCCATGAATAGGTTCAATTTTGCTACGCTGATCGTCTTCTTGCTCACCGGTGCTCCCAGCTCTGCTCAAATTACTTCATCCCAGATAGACAGTATAGTGGAAGCCATGATCCTTCAATATGAAGTAGCCGGCGTCTCCCTAGGTATTGTCAAAGATGGTGAGATCATACATGCCACAGGCTACGGTGTAACATCCGTAGCAACTCAGGCCGCAGTAGATGAGCATTCGCAATTTGCGATTGCTTCCAATTCCAAAGCATTTACGACAACAGCCTTGGCACTGTTGGTTGAAGATGGACAGATCGCATGGACAGACAAGGTTGTGGATTATATACCCGAGTTTAAAATGTACGATGATTACGTAACGCTCAATTTTAATATTCAGGATCTGTTGACACACCGGAGCGGACTTGGATTGGGGGTAGGTGATCTGATGTTTTTTCCGGATGGTGCAGATTTTACTATCGGAGATATCCTTTCAGCATTTCAGTATTTCGAACCACAATCTGCTTTCCGAACAAAGTTTGATTACGACAATCTCCTCTACATCGTCGCGGGAGAATTGATAGAACGTGTCACCGGTATGACATGGGAATCATTTGTCACTGAGCGTATATTCACTCCATTGGGTATGAAAGATTCGTATGCATCTATACTGTCCATAGAGTACCAAAGCAACATGGCACATCCGCATTCAGATGAATCCGGAAGCGTACAAGTGATCCCTCCCTTTAGCAAGATGGTCAACGGAGCAGCCGGAGGCATCATGTCCTCGGCATACGATATGTGCTTGTGGATGCTTACCCACCTCAACAAGGGGAGCTATGGCGATGATAAATCATTGTTTTCGCCATCCAGTCAACGGGAGATGTGGAAGATTCATACGACAGTGGATGCGAGCGCCAATCCTAGATATAACGCTCACTTTGCAGGATATGGGTTGGGATGGTTTCTCACAGACATACTGGGCAACATGAGTGTCTCCCATACAGGAGGATTGCCCGGGATGCTTTCTAAGGTGACTATGATACCCGATCTCCAACTCGGCGTAGTGGTATTGACCAATACCTCCAACAGTGGTGGTGCACTCTTCAATGCCTTAAGCCTGACGATAGTAGATAGTTATCTGGGATTGGATGACCATCATTGGGGAGAGAAGATGTATGAATACCTACAATATCGCAAGACGCAATCTGACACTATCACGCCGATGGTCTCGCATTATATAGATACCCACACGGATGAAAATATCAGGTACGAGGACTATATGGGCGTCTATCGAGATCCTTGGTTTGGAGAGATAGAAGTAACTACGAAAGATGGCCATCTATGGTTTTATGCCAAGCGGTCTCCCAAGCTCAATGGTCGCATGTATCATTATAAGGCCAATACATTGGCCATAAAATGGGAGTATCAGGATATGAATGCTGATGCTTTTGCGATGTTTTGTCTTGATGAAAACGGTGTAGCACAATCTATAAAGATGCGTGGCATCTCACCCAATATCGATTTTAGCTTTGACTTCCACGATCTTGATTTACAACGCCTAGCAGAATAACAACCCCACATCAACAATGAAGATCAAGTTCCTCTGGCTGGGCAAAAGCAAAAATCCGGCATTTACATCGATCATCAATGACTACCACAAGCGATTGAAAAGTTACACGCGGATCACCATAGAAGTACTCAAGGATGGAAGTCATGGCAAGCGTTCTATAGAAGAACAAAAACTTAGGGAAGCTGATCAATTGTTAAAGGAAATCGATACATCGGATTACGTCGTTCTACTCGATGAACGTGGCAAGCACCTCTCTTCTATCGAGTTATCCCAGTGGTTACAACACAAAATGAATATTTCGCTACATCAAGTGATCATCATCATAGCAGGTCCTTATGGAGTACACCGAAAATTGAAAGACCGAGCTGACGATACCATATCTCTTTCGCATATGACACTTACTCATGATATGGCACGCATCCTTATCCTTGAACAAGTCTATCGCGCCTACACTATCCTCAATGGTGAGAAGTATCACAATGAATAAAGCGCAAACACTAGCAAAACAATTATACCACATCAGTAGCATAAGTTAAGGCCACGTCTTATTTTATGGGCTTTACTTCACCTCTTCCTCTGTCGTCATAATCTGATCCATCACTGCGCCTAGATTTTCAGCCGGAATCTTCTTGATCTTGATGACTTTGTCCTTATCAATAACATATATCATCGGAGTGTTGACAGCGTAATACCGGGCTACAGTACGATCTTGACCAAATTCATCGACGCCATTGATCAAGTTTTCCATATGCTTGTCTTTGACGCCTTGCCAACAGTCCTGAACTTTCTTGCCTCGCTCTGTGCAGATAGCCACTACTTCGACGCCTTTGTCACGATATTTCTCTTGAAATTCTATAATATGAGGCATGGCCTTGGTGCAATGTCCACAGCTAGGCTTCCAAAAAACCACCACTGTATATTGGTTTTGAAGTTCTGAAAGTACGATCGGTGTACCGTCTTCCTTAGTAACATGAAATTCCGGTGCTTTTTTGTTGATCAATACGGGGGCCATTTTTCTGGCGTTGCCTACAATCTCTTTGAGATTCTCTTCAGACACCCATGAAGCCTTACCTTTGCCATAATATTCTAAGGCGAGGTGGACATAAACGGCATCCATACCGATGTATTTGGAGTTGGCGTACTTGTTGAGAAAATAACTAAGATAATATCTGTATATCTCAGAACCCTCGTCCATCATTCCCAACAAATAATCTATACTCTTAATCAGACTATCAGGTTCTTTATAAGTCAAGCTTTCTTCATAGTAATTGATGCGCTCGTGGACAATCGGTGTCCGCAATATAGCGGGATGCTTAAGATCTATCTTGTCAAAATAATGCTCCTTGTAATAGAGAAATTTCTGATGCTCGATTTCTTCCGGAGTTCCATCCCATTCGGGAAACTCAAACGGCATATTAGCCTTAATCAGTATTGCTGCTATACTTTGAGGATATTTGCTCAATACTTCGTTCTGTCGTTGCAACACCATATCGTTGATCGTCAACTTGTCCTTCTCCAGTTGATCTCGTACACTAATCAGCGTACTATCCATATCTGTCAATACATTGTCTATCCGTTGAATCTCCTGACGTGCTTGATTTATATAAGATAGGTAGGAGTAAAAAATATCATTCTCCACCGATCCATCAAAAGTTATCTCATTTTGCGAAAGCGTATCTATCGTAACTCCAAACTCCTGATCCTCAGCACCCAACAATACTTGATAAAACAAACCTTGAGGGACAGAAACGACGATATACATACCGGGAGTCAATGAACTGTCTGCTGATACGTGAAAGGCCGCTCCCTTCTCGCGGTAGAGCGTATCATAACCCAGCATCCGCTCGGCCATATAATAACCGAATATCAATGTATCACTGTCATAGTGCTTGACATCAATCCTGATATCCGTCTGTCCATATGAAGTGGATAGACAGATAGACATAAACATCAGAAAGTAGAGTATTGATTTGATCATAATCCAGACTGTATTTCGTTTATACTTCGCTATTACAACAATAATGACGCAAAAATATTGGAATCAGCGACTTTTTAATGATCCCTTAACAAA
>JAJRXG010000007.1 GCA_024276375.1 Bacteroidota bacterium
ATCCACTTATAAGAATCCACATTCTGACCCAACAGTGTCACTTCACGAAAGCCCCGCTCATATAGATCACGTGCCTCAGCTACAATGCTAAAAGCGCTTCGACTCCGCTCTCGTCCCCGCGTATATGGGACTACACAGAACGAACACATATTGTCACATCCTCGCATGATGGATATAAATGCAGAAACCCCATTACTCTGCAATCTCAATGGAGATATATCTGCATATGTCTCCTCCCGCGATAAAAATACGTTGACACCTTTGTGTCCGTCTTCTGCTCCTGCCACCAAGGTCGGCAAGTCTCTATAGGCATCCGGTCCAACGACAATATCCACGATTTTTTCTTCCTCCAAAAATTTGGATTTTAAACGCTCCGCCATACATCCCAATACCCCGACCAACAAGCCCGGATTGTCCTTTTTTATCCTGTTGAACACGCCCAATCGACGCCGGACATTCTCTTCCGCCTTCTCTCTTATAGAACAGGTATTGATCAGAATCAGATCTGCAGATTCCATCGTTTGTGTGGATTTGTATCCTGCAGAGGATAGTACAGAAGCGACTATCTCACTATCGCTAAAGTTCATCGCACAACCGTAACTTTCGATATAGAACTGTTTGGCTGTACTACTTTGATCCGTGGATAGGTCTGTATATCCCAACACTTCTCCCTGACGCCTCTCTTCCAATAATTGGCTCGCTCTACGCTCTAAAGTCTCTGATGTAACACGATCATTCATCATTGCTCTGTCTATAATCTCTCATAAAAGGCCACAAAGATAGGCAAAAGCAACTTTCTGTGTGACAAAATGTCAGTAGGATTGGACAATATTATTTACATTCGTATATAAAAATATCCATACTATGATCTCCTATCTTTTTCCCATTATCATATCCTTTCTTCTTTCGATAGCCGTTGACGGAAATCCAACGCATCCCTCAAAAGAAGAAATGTCATACTTGACTGCATTTTATAAAAATTTGCATCAGCATCCTGAACTTTCTCTCCACGAAGAAAAAACGGCAGCCGCCTTGGCCAAGGAGTTGCGCAATATTGGTTTTGAAGTGAGTGAAGGTGTTGGAGGACATGGTATTGTCGGCATCCTACACAATGGAGAAGGCCCTCAAATACTGTATCGTACAGATATGGATGCCCTTCCTATGTATGAAAAAACCGATCTTCCTTATAGCAGTAAGGTTGTCACTCAATCCGGAGGTAGTGATACCGGTACCATGCACTCCTGCGGTCATGATATGCATATGACCACTTGGTTGGGGACAGCACGATACATGGCTATACATAAGGAAATGTGGTCTGGAACTCTAATGATGATCGGCCAACCTGCAGAAGAAATCGGTGCCGGAGCACGGATGATGCTTGAAGACGGTCTATACGAACGATTTGGCGTACCGGATTTCGGACTGGGATTGCATTGCAGTCCTACCATTCCCAAAGGAAAAATTGGTATCAGCGAAGGTTACACAATGGCCAACACTGAAAGTGTCGATATAAAAGTATTTGGAATCGGTGCACATGGAGCTTCTCCCCATATGTCCATTGATCCTATTGTCCTGTCAAGCATGATCATTATGGAGCTCCAAACCATCGTGAGCAGAAATCTAAAGCCCACCGAGTCCGCAGTGATTACTGTTGGCGCCATCAAAGGGGGTACAAAAAACAACATCATACCAGATGAAGTTACACTTCAATTGACCGTAAGAACATACAAAGAAGAGGTGCGCAAGATGGTGCATCGGCGCATAAGAGAAATCGCTCGTGGAACGGCCATCGCCGCAGGACTTCCTGAAGACAAATTGCCGGAGGTACATATCCCGAGTGTTTTTACCCCTGCCAATTACAATGATCCCGGCCTAACACAATTTATTATCACCAAGGCCGGAGAAGTAATCGGAACCGAAAACGTAGTCTATACCGAACCGCTAATGCTGGGAGAAGACTTCGCCAGATATGGGCACACAAAAGAAAAAGTTCCTACCGTATTATATTGGCTTGGAACAATACCCGACGAACGCTCTAAAATGGACAATCTGCCGGGATTGCACTCCCCTTTCTATTATCCGGATATCCAAACCACTCTATCGACAGGAATCAATGTCAACACAAAGGTACTAGTAGCGCTTTTTAATCAGAAAGATTGAATGATTCTACTTGTTCTGAAGTCTTAAAAATGGCAAAACGTCTCATGGAGCCCTTGGTAAGCTTCACGATATTCTGTTGCATCGGAAATAATTCGAAAAAATAACCTGCCTTTAGTTGTAATACTGACGGATTCTCTGGACGACTGCCACGAAAAGACAAAAAACGCGTGTCTCCCTCCACCCGTTGACGTTTCAAAACCAAGGGGATTCTATCGGCACCATCACCGAGTACCAAATAATGATCAAAATAGGCATTTAGGTCTTCATCCAAAATGTTATCTTGAGTCGATTGCGTCCCGGGACGATAGTTTTTTATAGCATCATAGAGATCGTCTGAAAAAACTTTTACTTCGACGGATATGGTGGTCTCGTCCAAACTCACTTCCAATACCGAAAGATAGATACCATGCGTCGGCCAAATTATCTCAATATGTGCCATCACACCCAGCAATACGCAGACAAGGGATTGTATATAGATCATGTGAAGATTGAAATAACCAATATGTCGTTAAATGACAATATACACTGAAACAATGAGAACAAACTCTCTAAAGTTTCCCTTGCAGGATTAAAAATCAAAGTTAAAGAAGCGATTCACTCAAAAGCTCATGTATTTTTACTTCTGCGAAGTAAATTGAATAAGAATCATGCTATTTTGATTCCTGTGCGATATCTTCACACTTCCGAATCAACTTGTCACCATCATGAAACAACTTATCCTGCTCATCTTTCTCCTCTACAATTTTAGTGCTTGCATAGACCTCAATGTCAACAAAGCAACTTCAGAAAATGGAGATCAATTTTCACAGATTGATTTTCAGAAAAAATTGGATTCTCTCAAGATTGTCCTTTATCCTGCTCCTGCTCCGGTCGCCAATTATGTCAATGTTACACAATCGGGTCGCACACTGTATCTTGCAGGCAAAGGGCCCTCTTTGCCGGAAGGCGGATATATCACGGGAAAAATTGATCGAGACTTGAGTATAGAACAAGGTTATCAAGCCGCAAGACGTGCCGGCATCGCTCAATTGTCTGTATTGCAATCTTATCTTGGAGATCTCAACAAAGTCAAACGCATCTTGAAAGTTACGGGAATGGTCAATGCAACAGAAGATTTCACTCAACAACCTGAGGTCATCAATGGCTTCTCGGATCTTATGGTAGAAGTTTTTGGCGATCGAGGGAAGCATGCCCGGGCAGCAGTTGGTATGTCATCTCTACCACGCAATATAGCAGTAGAAATCGAAATGATCGTAGAAATATACTAAATCATGAAAAAGCTATTGATTCCATTGATCTGCGGCTCTTTATTATTGGGTGCCTGCCAAAACAAAGAAATCCAAGATTACCAATCTACATCACTAAAAGTGGATTGGAGCCTAGACTCAATATCTATACATCCCAGCCCTGTTAGCCATGTTACATTTACCATATCCAATGATTCCGATATGGCACTAGATGCAAGAAATTGGGCATTGCATTTTAATCAGATTGGAGCAAGTCCGATATCCAAATCCCTACCTGTTGAAATCACAATAGATAATCCAGCCGGCGACTACTTTGTACTCAAACCGATGGCCTTGTGGCAAAAACTCCCTCCCGGTCAATCCAGAAAGTTCTCTACAAAATGGGGAGGCATCATCGATAAAAAAAGCGAAACGCCCAAGGGTGTGTTTGCCGTCATCAATAACGAGGTTATCCCGGTCGAAACGGACATTGTCGGCGTGGACATCAATACGCTTGAGCCCATCAATCCCATAACCCCTCAGAGACGTTACAAGGCATATGAGCGGCTCACACTACTTCCCACATCCGATCTGTTACCATTCTTTCCCACGCCAACTGTATATAATTCCAAACAAGGTGCTCTGGCCTTAAAAAACCAAATCAGCGTCAGTGGAGAATTGCTGACCAAAAACATCCTTGCAACGCTTCAACAGAGAGCCAAAGCCCTTAATGTAACATTTCAAAAAGTCACATCTCCGGGAGATTTGCGGCTAGTTAGAGACAATAACATCAAGGACGAAGGATACCGTATGGCGATCGGTGAGGAGGGTATTAACATTGCTGCCAATGATGAACATGGGATCTTTTATGCGCTTCAGTCTCTGATTCAGCTCATGCATATTTCGAAGCTTGAAAATGAAGATAAAATTAAACTTTCAGCTGCGTTAATTGAAGACGCGCCGAGATTTGGTTATCGTGGTCTGCATCTGGATGTAAGTCGCAATTTTCACAGTGTCGCTGACGTCAAGCGCATTATAGATCAGATGGCATTTTTCAAACTCAACAAATTTCATTTTCACCTTACAGATGATGAAGGTTGGCGCATTGAAATCCCAAATCTTCCTGAGCTCACTACCATAGGAGCCAAGCGAGGATATACAGTAGATGAAAAAAACCACCTTTATCCGGCATATGGATCAGGTCCGGATCCCAACAACTCCTATGGCAGTGGATATTATACCAAGGAGCAGTATATAGATATCCTCCGGTATGCCCAAGCGAGATTTGTCGAAGTAATCCCGGAAATAGATGTTCCGGGGCATGCCCGAGCTGCCATCAAAGCTATGGCCGTCAGGTATGACCGGTTGATGAAAGAAGGCAAGCCGGAAGCAGCCCGCCAATATCTCTTGCATGATGCCCTTGATACATCTCAATACGTATCGGCTCAAGGATACCGGGACAATGTCCTCAACGTCTGTCAAGTAGGAACGTATAACTTTATGGAACATGTACTCGAAAGCATCATCGCAATGCACAAAGAGGCTGGTGTAGAGTTGTCAATCATCCACATAGGGGGTGACGAAATACCGCACGGTGTATGGGAGGGGTCTCCTGTCTGTGATGATTTTATTGCCGGTCAGCCTCAATTGCATAACACGGCAGAGTCTGACAAAGCAGCCGATCTACAAGCTTACTTTTTTAATAAAATGAGAACGCTGCTGTTCAAACACAATATTATTATGGGAGGATGGGAAGAAATCCTTCTCGCTCATGACAGCGATGGACACAATACCATAGTCATCAACAAACCATTGATACATCCCAATGTACTTCCCTATGTTTGGAATGCCGTGTGGGGTTGGGGCAGAGAAGATATGATATACAAACTCGCCAATGCAGGCTCTCCCGTTATCATGTGCAATAGTGCCGCATATTATTTTGATATGGCCTATGATAGTGATCCTGATGAAATAGGATTGAGTTGGTCGGGATTTAGTGATACAAAGACGGCCTATGGACTCGACCCACTGGACATGTTTAAAAATGCCCGATATGATGTGAACGGTCAACCGTTAGACCCAAAAATGATAGATTCTAAAGTACGTCTAACGGCTGAAGGGTTGAAAAACTTCAGAGGTATCCAAGCCCAATTGTGGAGTGAAACTATTCGCTCTGAAGATTTATTGGAGTACATGATATTTCCTAAAATGTTTGGATTTGCGGAGAGAGCGTGGTCGCCAGCCGGATCCTGGATGTCTAAAGCCACTAGGGAAGCCGTTGATATGGAATTTGAAAAATCATGGAATCGTCTGGCCAACTCTATAGGTAAGCGCGGTCTCCCGATGATTGATAAAGTTTTTGGTGGAGTGAACTATAGAAAACCCAAGGTCGGCGTGTCCCAAACAGGAGAAAAAAACATCCAATATCCCGGCTATAAAGGATAAAGATTGAGACCACTCCGGCATCTGATGATTGTCCTCAAAACACGTTATTCTGATTGTACATAAAATGCACTCAGATTCTTGATTATTGGAGTGTCCCTTGCTATCCCTATGCTCAACCTTACTCGATCCGCCAAGAAAGAATCAAATCGTATGATTCTTTTATGGCCTATGCTTTGACCCTCGTAAACCGTGTGCCATATCCCATGGGACAGGACATCGATGTGGTAGCTTCTAACACGTTCTCCATATCGGATATCTTCCTGAATAATCAAGTGATTAACAAGTTGCGGTTGATCCAATATTACCTCAAGGTCATTACCTTCACCGGATATACGAGCGATTGGATTGGAAAAACGGTTTTTAATTTCATCTCCCCATTCCTTAAGTCTCATTACATCTCCACTAGGTATCAGGCCTGTGTCATCCGGTGTGATTCCCATAATCAAGGTGGCATTTCTTCCTACAGACTTATAGTAAATATTCATCAACTCTGACAATGGAAATATTGCATCTTCATCTCCCGGCTCCCAAAACCATTCATGCCGACCATTATACCCTCTCAGCGGAGCATCTGCCATGGCCGGCATCCAATATGCTCCATCCGGGTCTCCTTGTTTCAATAGTGCAAAATCACTTTCATAAATATCTTTTTGAGCCGTCTCCCCGGCTCCAGTTGAAGGGTAAAGAAAAGTAGCCCAACATGGATCGCTAACAGTTCCTGTCTCCGATCCTCCCCAACGAGCCTCTGCCAATTGTAAGTTATGA
>JAJRXG010000068.1 GCA_024276375.1 Bacteroidota bacterium
CAATACCCGTCAAGGACGATCATCCATCCCATACAATGCCCTTGGGCATCCAGTTGATCGGAAGGGAGCTGGCCGAAGAAGATCTCCTCTCGCTCAGCCATCAGCTCCTATAAAGTTCTCTTTTTTAATATACCCCGTAATCAACCCATAATAAAAAGATTTTACCACTCGTTTGGTAAAACCTTCACGGTAGAATATCAATACAATGTCAAGAATATTTTTCTCGTGATATAATTTGGAACAACTTTTGCTCTACATACTAACTGAATAACACATTATAAATAATTATAATGTGTAAAAGGTTGCATGCTATAGTAATAGGCTATATCTTTGCGGCCGATTTGCAAGGCAATATGCCTTAAAAGTTGAATTGGCAGAAAAATAATTCGCGTTTTTAATCCCAAAACGCAAATTATAATTTGTCAAACAAATGAATTGAAAGATTCATTGTTAAAATTTAGTGCCCATGAACAAAATTCAATTTGTTGTAGCGAAAGCTACAGTGATCCTATGTTTGCTAGGGTATATCGCCCATCCGGTGTATGCTTATGACAACATTGCATATGCTTCTGTGCCAAAAGATATACTAAAAGAGCGTTTAAAAACGCTGTATTCTCCGGTAGATCTTCGTTATACAGAAGAAGTCCATCAAATCATAGATAGTTATATCCGAAAAAACCGACGGAGTAGTGAAAGACTATTGGGTCTGAGCGAAAGATTCTTTCCCCTCTATGAGTCCGAATTCCGTCGTCAAGGACTACCTGAAGAATTAAAATATCTTTCTGTTGTAGAATCCGGTCTAAGACCCAATGTCGTCTCACACGCCGGGGCTGCCGGGCTCTGGCAATTTATGAAGGGAACGAGCCGTCTATATGGGCTTACCACCAATAGTGCCGTAGATGAACGACGTGATCCCATACGTTCTACTCAAGCTGCTACTCAATATCTCAAAGATTTGTACGATCAATTTGGTGATTGGACGCTGGCTCTCGCTGCATATAACTGCGGTCCCGGCAATGTAAAAAAAGCATTGAGAAGAAGTTCCAAAGATGAATTTTGGTCTTTAAAAAATTATCTTCCTAAAGAGACAAGACGCTATATCCCCAAGTACGTTGCCATTAGTTATATCATGAGCTATTCGCATGCCCATGGACTAACGCCGGTTCTTGACTATGACATCAATACCTTCATAACTGTGAAAGTATATGATTATACTAAACTAAAGGATGTCAGCAACCTTTCCGGATTAGAATATGAGGCTGTTAAAGCCTTAAATTCGGCCTTTCTGAAGAATTATATACCTAAGAGTTCTAAAGGCTATTTCTTAACACTCCCCGAGATAAACATGTACAACTACCTTGCTCAAGTAGGTGGGTGGGAACATTTGCGGAGTTTAAATACTCATTCTGAATCTCTAAAGCAAACCTACTATAGATATGGTGCCATGAAGAGACAATTAGAATCTTTGATGCCCCTAAACGATACAAAGGAGTTGTTGCAAGTTATGTCTTTAAATCCGCTTAATAAACTACCGCAACTGCCTTTGTCCGATATGGTCATCCAACAACATACACCACTGTTCAGAACATCCAAAGAACATACATATCACAAGTTGTCTGCTCAACAATCAATCTCTGATGTCGCCAAATTGTGGAAAATACCTCTGGATGAACTTCTGCAACTCAACAATGTCGATATCAACAATCCTCCAGCACCGGGTTCATTCATTAGAGTGCAATAAGTGGGTGAGATAGTCAAGAAAACTTTCCGCCAAACACAAAATTCAGCTTTGATATAATATCAGCAATAGGCAATACATTGCTCTTCCGCTTTGCCCTATCATTGCTGGAATAGTCGCTTATAGCTTCTCTATACGTGCCCTTCTAATAAGAACCAAAATATGGCCTCCTCCAATAAAGAGGATCTTTTCTTATAGCTTCTTTCCGACGCTATTTAACTCCTTCTTGACGGCTTCAACTCGTTTTTTTTGCGCTTCTATGGCTTTGTTTGTATCTACTTGATTCTGATCATTTTGTTCGATATTCAATTCGGCTTTAGCAATTGTTTCTTTGGCTTTCTCAATAGTTTTGTGGAGCTTTTTGTTCTCTTTTATGAGTTTTTTAATCTCCTTTTCGAGTTTGTTGAGGTTTTTTTCTTCTTTCTCTACTAAGCCTTCAATATACTTGCGTTCCACCTCATAAGCATATTGCTGGATCCATTGCCCTGCATCTTTTAGTGTTGCTCCCTGATCGACACTGTTGAGATATCCTGCATCCGTTTTAATCCAAAAAGTCCCTTTAGTCATATCTTTTGAAGAACTAAACTTGGCGATGACTGTGACAGGATATTCTTCATCAATCTCCGGTACAATAACATTAAACAAGACATGCTCTTTATTCTTTCTGTCCCAATCTACCTTTCCGACTTTCTTTACATACTTTTTCCATATTTTTTCTGCGTTTTTTGTATCTCCATTTAAATCTACCTCAAGAGCATTTTGAATTCCGTCACTCATCCGCATTTCTGTTTCTATTACTTGCGTTTGCGCATTTTCCAAAATAAAAAGAATAAAAAATACGGTGTATGCTATTCGTATCATGATACATTGTTTTAGTTGTTCGAAATAGTAAGATACATATTAAAGACAAGATATGCATGTTAATGTCTCATATCAAAATATTAAGGTTGTCTAAAAATTTCAAGCATTGGTCGTTTCAATAGTAGTCCGCTATAACAATAATGCGTATCATCGCACCATTAATTTAGGTGCTTATGAGTATTTTATCACTACAAAATGTGGTCAAACGCTATGACAATCACGTGGCCGTTGACAATGTCTCTTTTGAAATGCGCAAAGGAAGAATTTTTGGGCTCTTGGGTCCAAACGGGGCGGGAAAAACCTCGCTGATCAGAATGATCACCTCTATAACGCGCGCCGACCAAGGACAGATTCTGATAGATGGAGAACCCCTCAACGATCATCATCCAACTCAGATCGGGTATCTCCCGGAAGAACGAGGCCTGTACAAAAAGATGAAGGTTGGAGACCAACTGCTCTACCTTGCTCAACTCAAAGGCCTCTCTGCCAAAGATGCTCGTACCAAGTTGAACTACTGGCTAGAAAAGTTTGAAATCACAGATTGGTGGGGAAAGAAAATCGAAGAGCTATCCAAGGGCATGCAACAAAAAGTACAGTTTATTACTACTGTTGTTCATGAGCCCAAGTTAATGATTTTAGACGAGCCCTTCTCGGGGTTGGATCCGCTCAACACCAACCTCATTAAGGATGAAATCTATAACCTTAACAAACAAGGAACGAGTATCATCTTCTCTACACACCGCATGGAACAAGTGGAAGAAATCTGTCAGGATATCGTTCTCATGAATCAAGGAAAAATAGTGCTTGATGGAGAAGTCTCGGCCATAAAAGACAGCTACAAGGAGCATAAATTTGAAATTACTTTTGATGGCACCTTTCCCGAAGATATTCGAGAAGAAGGTTTTAAAATTATAGAAGACAACGACAAATCAATGATTATACAGGTACAAGAAGGGCACAACTCCAATGATCTCTTGCTTAGTCTGATCAATAAAGGCATAGAAATAAAGGCCTATAAGGAGATCCTTCCTTCATTGAATGAAATATTTATTAAAAAAGTAGAAGAAAGCAATGAGTAAAATCAATCTAATCATAGGACGAGAATACTGGACGCGTGTCAAAAGTAAGACCTTCTTGCTTACCACTTTTCTCGCCCCTATAGCTATCGTCGTTGTGTATGGTGTTTTGATATTCCTGATGACTAGGGGTTCTGATGATGAGAAAAAACTTGTTATTGTTGACCATGCCGGGTTGACACAAGATCTAAAGTTAAATAAAGGAAACTTAGTGTTTTCTATAGCCGAAGTTGAACTAGACGAGTTGCTTGAACAATATAAAGACAAAGCTTTTGATGGCATCATCGAGCTTCCTCCTTTAGATAGTGCACAAAAGTCATATAATATCATCTATCATTCTGACGACCAATTGGCCTTAGATGAATCTGAAACCATTAAATCAATCTTTAGAAAACGCATCCGAAACTTTAAAGTCCGCGCCTTTGGTATTGACCAAGAACAACTCAAACTGATTGATACGGACATAGGTCTTGAGCCGCAGACAATCCTCGAGAAAGACAAAAAAATATCTTCTATGACCTCTGTTGTTAGTGCTGTCATCGGAGGGGTTTTGGGATTTATGTTGTTTATGGTCATCTTGATTTTCGGTCAACAAGTCATGCGTGGTGTCAATGAAGAAAAACTCAATCGCATCGTAGAAGTAATCATTTCTTCCGTTAAGCCCTTTGAATTGATGTTGGGGAAGGTGATCGGCGTTGGACTTGTCGGGATCACACAATTTGTCATCTGGTTTCTGCTCCTCTTTATTATCAGTGCTATCGCCATGCCTTTTTTAGGTCTCGAATCTAATGCTGGCGAATTAATGTCCAATGAAGTAACTCAAGAGATCATGAAAGATCAAGGCTTTCAGGATACGATGATGAAAATCATGACTGAACTAGGAGGAATGAATTGGGCGATGATTATTCCGCTTAGTCTGTTTTACTTCATTATCGGTTATCTATTATATGCTTCTCTTTTTGCCGCTTTGGGTGCTGCTGTGGGAGACGATGTCAATGAGGCTCAGAGCCTTGTCATGATTGTAACCCTACCATTAATGGCCGGTCTGTATATCGGCATGGCTGCAGTACAGGCTCCCAATAGTACTTTGGCGATTTGGTCTTCAATTTTTCCGCTGACAGCTCCGGTTGTCATGCCCATACGGTTACCCAATGATCCAGCATTGTGGCAGATAGGCTTGTCCATAGTATCGTGTCTGCTTTTTTCTCTGTTTATGGTGTGGCTGGCTGCCCGTATATATCGCGTCGGAATTCTCATGTATGGCAAGAAGGCAAGTTTTAAGGAATTGGGCAAGTGGGTCTTTTATAAGGGGTGACCGTAGCACTTCTTATCAATATGTGGGGTTACTTTCTTCGATCTTTCAAGATGCGATCCATTTCTTCAAAGGTCAGATTTGTTCCCATAAATTTTCCCTCCGGATTGATCAGAAATTTTGTTGGAACATTCTTAACATCAAAGGCTTGGGCATATGAAGACAGCAATACTATCTTGTTGATATCAATGATATGATATGGCCACGATAGTCCGGCCTCCTTGATGATCTTAAGGGTGTACTTGTCAGATTTCTCCAAGGCTATACTGACGATCTCAAAGTCTTGAGCCTCTTTATATCGTTGCCCATGGTGTTCTTCATACAGTCTCTTCAGCGCAGGCAGATCCTCTCGACACGGAGGACACCAAGATCCCCAAAAATCCAACAAGACATATTTCCCTTTAAGGTCACTCAACCGAAACTCCGTCCCATCAATTAATACACCCTTCAGATCCGGTACATCGGCTCCATTGTCAAAAGATGGTGGCTTTAGGAAAAACTTGTACAACAACAAGCCAACAACAATCAATATCAGCGGTGTTAGTATTTTTCTTGTCATGCTTCTGTTTGTGTCGTTCTTCTTTTATTAATTAATTTTCTTATCCAATTGGGTATGATGATCACTCCAAGTATGAGATAAGGATAGTATGTGATCACTCGCCAGATAACAGCCCCTACCACTGCCACTCCCGGCGACACATACTCTTTATAAAACTCACCAAATACAATCTCTGCTACACCACTTCCTCCCGGAGTAGGACTATATGCTGTCACTGCATACAACGCCTCTCCCCGTCCTAACAAAACCAAATGATCATACATTTGTTGTGGCATGTCTGGGTTTAAAGCCAACAAAATAGCGGTGACCGTAAAAAACCGCAAAATCCAAGCTCCTAGGGTAATGCCTGCTATGGCTCCATGAAAATACCCCGGCAGATCCTTTATGTGACGCGAACTAAGCTCTATTTCATCTGCAGCCATGTCTATTCGGTCTTTGCTCTTTTGCAATATTTTCCTTCTGCCAAACCACCGAAACAATCGCTTCAAATAAACAGGTTGTATGAATAGTCCATAGAGCAACATCAATCCATATCCGCACATGATCAACCATGATACAAACAAGGTGACTGCTAGTCCTCCCCACTGGGTGCCAATCTCCGTTGCAGGAACGAAAAAACTCTTGCCAAAAAGAACAAACAATAAAGGTAGGGTAAGGACGAAAAACAAAGTGTCTGCAATAATGGTATAGATCACAATCGCCGTTGCACGAGCCCCGGAAATGTTCTCTTGAATCAGCAGAAAAAAGGCAACAGCACTACCGCCAAAATTAGTGGGAGAAACCGAACTGGCAAATTCTAATATAGTAACCAGCTCAATACTCTTCATCCAAGAAAAATCCCCCTCCGATAAAAGTCTTAATCTCCAACTATAGAGCACGTGACGTCCCATATATACCACAATTGCTATGAGCAACCATCCATATGATGCCGCTCGCCATGGTATATCTAAGATCTCTTGAAAATTGATCTGCCGTTGCAATAGATAAAAGACAACAACCAAGCCAATTATTGACGGCAAATACACCTTGGAAGGACTAATCGAGTCAAGAACTTTCTCTTGTTTTGACTCAACTATCCGAGACGATTCTTGGTTCATAATCTTAGACTGCTTCTTGCTGGTCGTCCTTTTGGCACTCCAGCCTATTCTTTTAATAAGTCCAACAGATATGTTCCATATCCACTTTTAATATACTTCTGCCCCAAGCGTTCCAATTGATCTGAATCGATAAATCCCATTTTGTAGGCCACCTCTTCAATACACCCAACTTTCAGGCCTTGTCTGTCCTCAATAACTTGGATAAATTGGGCTGCTTGCATGAGTGATTGATGCGTCCCAGTATCCAGCCACGCCATGCCGCGACTCATGATTTTTACTTCCAACTCTCCCTTTTCAAGATAGTATCGGTTGACGTCGGTGATTTCATATTCTCCTCGTTGACTCTTTGGTATGTTCTTGGCTATTTCCACAACCCTGTTATCATAGAAATACAATCCCGGTACTGCGTAATTTGACTTTGGTGTGTTGGGCTTTTCCTCTATGGATATCGCCTTATTGTTCTCATCAAATGCCACCACACCATACCGCTCCGGATCCTTGACTTGATAGGCATAAACAATGCCTCCTTTTGGATTATAAGAGGATTGCAATAAGCGAGACAATCCATTGCCATAAAATATGTTGTCTCCCAATATAAGAGCCGCACTGTCTCCATCGATAAAATCTTCACCCAAAACAAATGCTTGTGCAAGACCATTGGCTTCGTGCTGTACAATATATGAAAACCGACATCCTATGGATTCTCCACTTCCAAGGAGTTTTTCAAACATCGGCAAATGCTCCGGTGTTGAAATAATCAAAATCTCTCGGATCCCTGCAAGCATCAGTACCGACAATGGATAATAAATCATGGGCTTGTCATATATCGGCATCATCTGCTTACTCATCGCCATCGTCAATGGGTACAAACGCGTGCCCATTCCTCCTGCCAAAACAATTCCTTTCATTATTCTTTCTTTTTATTCTTTCTCCGAAATGTTGCGTGGTATAAAAACAAACTTTGCTTTCTCTTGAGTGAAAACAAACAGACAATAAAACTCAAAAGGATTCTTATATATGCTCCTAAAGTCGTCAACGCGAGATGCTTCATTAATATTTTTTACAACAAACTCTTCTAAAGTAGAGACCTTGACTCTCCACAATCCTTCTGATTCTACATCAGTGACAGGAGCTCCAAGTGCAAGTTCCTCTTGTTCTTTACTCAATACAAAAATTGGATGTTTCGATACTTCATGGTCAAGTATCGCCTCCGTAGCTTGAGCCATGACAAGGGCGTAAGGAAGTATGTCTTCCCTTACTGATTCCATTTCTTTTCTTTCTACATTATCCACGCTCTGAAAAATAGTAGGTGATTACTGTCTTCCATTTATTGGGATCTTTTTCTTCACCTGGATCTGTAATATACTCCTCTATAACCGGTACATCTTGTAGATAATCCTTGTCTTTTAGATATCGTTCAATAGCATCATGTGCTACACCTGCACCTTTATAATCTCCATAGTAATCTACCTGTACAGCCTTTCTTGCAGATATATAATATGATGTCGCCCCTTCTATATTGACCGGTGCTTTGACGGGAATCGCCGCCGCCATATCTGTGATTCCTTGTTTGCGATCAAACCGGAAGTACAATCCACATGGCTTTCCTTCCATTTCAATGCCGGTCTGTTGGACAAGTGCAAATAAACTCCCCAGCTGTGCACTATAATACTGTTGTATGTTCTTAAGCCGCACCTCTTGACGTTTCATCACAAAATTGCGCTCTCCGAGCACTATTTCCCTAATCTTATATCCATTGTAAATCCCTTCGTTTGCACGTTTTTCAGCAAGTTCTTTGAGGTTCTTCAGCCCTTCTTTATAGCTGCGTCTCATGCCTTTTTTCATGCCACTCAACACGGCGAAACCGCGAAACAAAAATGGCATATCTGTCCCTGATTCAAAATCCCAAGAAACGTTGGTCTTTCCACTTTCTTCAACCAGATTGAACTCCGAATAACTGAGCCCATCCCAACCCTTAAACTCCAATTATGTTCTGACCTTCTGATAAGGAACAGAGGATATGATTTTTTGTCTTCCCGTTCCATTGATTTCGCTTTGCCAGCGACTTTGCGCACCAACACCCTCTCGGATATCATTATAGCTGACCTTATTGGTCGTGTCCTCTATACTCCATGCACTCCATAGATTCATTTGTTCGATACTGTTGATCAAATTAAAAACAACCGCAGAGGGTGCTTCTACCTCTTCTGTCACAATAAGGTCAAAGTTTTTAGACCCAAATGCGCATAGACCAATATACAATGCTACAATAAGAGCAAATATTCCTACAAAATAATAGAGCGGCTTCATCTGTGGACTTTGTTTTTTATCCTTTGTTTGGCAAATATACGTTATCCCTTCTCGCGAATAGATTTGTACCCCTTGGCAATAAAGTAAATCAAAATGGCAAAAATAAAGATTCCCATAAAGGCTTGGGCAAAATCCAAAGTGTTGCGATATACTGCCAACAAAACAATGGCCAAAAGAAGTATTGTTGGAACCTCGTTGAATAAACGAAATCCAAAGGATGTCATATTCTTCTTGCCTTTTGCCAAATTATCAACAATCTGTTTGCAATAAAGTGTATAACATGTCAGAAGAACAAGTAGCCCCAATTTTGCTTGCATCCATTCATTATTGGCCAACCAAGTCCAGCCGTAAGCCATCAACATCATTGCTCCAAAAATCCATGTGATCGCCATCCCGGGAACACAAATAATTCGATAGGCTCGCTCCTCCATCGTACTATATTGGGATACAAGAACCTCTTGCTCTACCTTGGACTTTTGCCAAGCCTCTACATGATATACAAAAATGCGAACGAGATAAAATATTCCTCCAAACCACCCAACAAAACCAACAATATGTAACACCTTCATGAACGGAAGGTAGGAGATCAGTATTTCTTGCATATCGTTTTGCAAAGCCTAGAGCTCTTTGTTGTGATAGTGAACATATAAAAAGGAGCCGGAACAAAATGAACCAGCTCCTAGATACTTTTCAGATCAATAGTCTTCCTTTCTTATTTGCCTCTAAAGAATCCTTTGAGCAAGTTGCCACCGATTTTGGCTGCATCATCCAATATACTTCCATCTCCATCTTGATCCAATATTGATGTCAAAAGATCCGCACCTCCTGATGTCTTCTTAACTGCTGTACCTGCAGATTGGGCTAAAATGTTACTCAACCCGCTTGTATCCAAGCCCGCGCTGCGTTTCTGTTTTCCCAACATTCCTAAGACGATCGGTGCCAACTTCAACAACATACTTGATGCTTGATTCTGATTGAGACCACTCATCTTCGATAGTTGGTCTATGGCGTTACCTTGCTTACCTCCCAATAAGTGCCCTGAAATACCGGCTCCATTAGCAGCTTTTGTGTTTTTGGGTTGTGAGGATCCATTAATAAATCCAACAACATCTTCTAAAATACTCCCATCATGATCTTTCTCAAGAGCATTATTTAGCGAATTAACGCCTTTTGTGCTTTGGGCATTTTTGGCAAGCGCCCCTACAAGAATAGACATTGCTCCATCCACACCCTTCGTGGTTTGTTCTTGTTTTACACCTCCTCCCAATTGGTTGGTTAAAGCTCCAATTGCAGCTTCTCCTAACTGACCTTTAAGAAGGTCAAATAAATCATCCATGTATTAAGTTTTTTTAATAATTATAAAATATATATTTTTTGGTATAGTGTTTGCTTTTCTTTCTCCAACCGGCAGATTAATTAAAATACGATACGCGGATGAATAAGACTGTTAAAATCAACCTTTTTGCCTTTTTTATGGTCTTTTGTAACATTTTTGCGCAAGCTAACGATGTTACATTACAATATATCGAGCAATATAAGTCTATTGCTATTAACGAGATGAACCGCCTAGGAATTCCCGCAAGTATAAAAATGGCTCAAGCTATCTTAGAATCCAACAGCGGACGAAGTACTTTGGCTCGTCAATCCAACAACCACTTTGGTATAAAGTGTGGTGGCAATTGGGCTGGCAAAGAAGTGTATCGCGAAGATGACGACTACCACAACGGGCTTTTGATAAGGAGTTGCTTCAGAGCATATGATGATCCCGCCGAATCTTTTATAGCTCATTCTGAATTTCTTGCCAACCCCAAATCCTCTCGCTACAAATTTCTATTCCTGCTGGACAAATCCGATTACAGAGGCTGGGCATATGGCCTACAGAAAGCAGGATATGCCACTGACCCTAAGTATCCCGATAAGCTCATCAGCCTTATAGAAAAGTATCAACTATACCTGTTGGATCAAATACCCATGCAGGAGGCTCCTCTTATGGTAATGACAACCGTCGCAGAGGACAATTCTCCTCCTGTCACAACAGATGCCAAGCCAAGCGCACCCATTGTTCTTAATGCTATACATGCCACAAGCACTGCACGTCTCTTGAATGAAGATGGGTTATACACTGTCCAAAAAGGAGATCAAATCGCCTCAATTGCAGCCTTGTTTAACATGTCTCCTCAGGAGTTATATATCCGCAATCGTCTTCCCTCAGGCAGCCAACCTTTGATAGGTCAAAAACTCTATGTTTCTACATACATGCATTTCTCTTCCCGTCCTGCTCATACTTCGACCCACGAGAGCCAATCAGAAGAATATCTATGGGAAGAAACGATTACGATAGAATCGGATTAGGGCACTGAGATGCACTTAGCTTTTTATCTCCTTTCTTAGTGTTTCTTAGTGATCTTAGTGGGCATGCCTCCTCCTTTTTGAGCCACTTAGGACACTTGGGTACACTATTTAGCACCGGGACAGACAAACTACTATTTAGTGGGCTCACTAATGCAGCAATATTATAAGTGATCCTTGAATAAGGAATTATCTCTACCAAAGAGGGTGTTAGGGATTCAACTTTCTTCCTGAGTCGTTCATGTAGTTGTATCTTTATCGCATGAATCGGATATTGCTCATTACAATTGGCTTATTAGTCGGCTCAGCGCTCCAATCACAGAGTTTTTTCTGGGGTCCCAAGGGAGGCTTGACTGTTGCAACACAAACATGGAACAATGTAGATCGAAGCATTTTGGTTGGGTATCATGGCGCTTTGTTTATAGAGAGTTTTGATGAGGGGGCTCTAGGCTCTTTTTTTGGCCAAGTCGGTTATCATACTAGAGGGAGTTCTCAACAAGTCACTTTCTACAATGCAGGAGGCATACCGTCAAATAGGAGTCGCCAAGTTTTTCAATTTAACAATGCGGCGATCCTTGTCGGTGCAAAAAAGAGGTTTGAATCCACAGGAAACAAGAAGCCTTACTATTCTTTTGCTATGCGACTGGAATACACGCTCAACACCAACTTGTCTCAATATGAGAACTCCTTATCAGTGGGTTATTATCCCTTGGATCCATTTGTCAATAAATTTAATTACGGTGTTACTGTGGGTTTAGGATATGAATTTCCTTTTACGGAACTCATCGGAGGCTTTGTAGAGGTTAATCTCAGTCCTGACCTCTCCAAGCAATATGAACAACCGGCGATACCCAATGTATTTGACCCTATAACGCGTCAACCTAGGACCTTGCCCCAACAGACGATACGCAACATTTCGCTCGAAATGACGGTTGGTTTTCGGTTTCTTAGAAAGGTCATATATCTCGAAGATTACTAAGATACCTATGGTTTACATCATCCTCTTTCCTATCCTGTTGAGCTTGCTCTTGGTGTATATTAAGCGCGTTCCGCATGGTTATGTACAATGGAAAACAGGGTTAGCGCTGAAGATTTTGCCCAGTCTCGATGACAAACCGCCTATAGAAATGCGCGCAACACTTGAAAAGCTTGTCGCCAAAAGACTCCCAAAAATTAAGAACTCTCTACCTGTCTCTAAGGTTAGAGACATTGATATACCTACGGGATACGGATCTATAAAAGCGCGCTACTATGATCATGGGTCAATGCCCGGAGACCCTATCATCGTCTATTTGCATGGCGGTGGTTTCTGCCTTGGTTCTATCAATTTATACGAAGAAGTATCTCGACTACTGGCGCGAACGACCAAGTTCAAGGTTATTACCTTAGAATATTCCTTGTCTCCGGAACACAAGTTTCCGAGAGCTCATAACGAATGTCTTGATGCAAGCCTCTGGATTTCCCAACATCATAGTGATTTTGGAACTAATAATTCACAACTCATCCTTGCCGGAGATAGTGCCGGTGGCAATATCGCAATATCAACAGTTTTTGCTTTGAGAAAGAAGAAACAAGATGATATCATAGCATGTGTTGTAGCTGTCTATCCTCCGGTTGATGGAACAGATCACAAGACGCCTTCCAACAAAGCTTTTGCCACAGGATATATTCTAACGAAACAGGCAATGGCCAATTTTATAAATGCCTTTGTCGCGGACAAAAAGGATCTCACCGACCCAAGATTATCTGTTGCTTTTGAAAAAGAGCTCAGTGGTTTTCCTCCATTGTTCTTGCTTACTGCTGAGTTTGATCCCCTTCGTGATGAAGGAGAAGCATTTGCCGCAAGGCTTAAAGAAGCAGGCAATCATGTAGAGACCAAAAGATATAAAGGTACTGTTCACGCCTTCTTTGGGCTAAGGATGATGGGTAGCCAAGGAATTGCTGCCGTTGAGGATGTTGCTGCATTTGTCCATAGCCCGGCTGGCCGTAGCAAAAAATATGAATCATGAAAAAAATCGAACATATCGGTATCGCTGTCAGGGATCTCTCGAAGGCTAACGGTCTATACGAACGGCTTCTGGGTAGTCCTGCTTACAAGGAAGAAGAAGTCCCTTCAGAACATGTAAAAACTTCTTTTTTTAGGGTAGGCCCCAATAAAATAGAATTGCTCGAAGCCACTCATAACGATAGTGCCATCGCCAGATTTATCGACAAGAGAGGTGAGGGCATTCACCATATCGCCTTTGACGTTGCAGATATACACGAGGAGATGCAACGCTTAAAAGATGCCGGGTTCAAACTCCTCAATACGACACCCAAGATCGGTGCTGACAACAAGTTGGTCTGCTTCGTTCATCCCAAATCAGCATCAGGAGTATTGATCGAACTCTGCCAAGAAATACCGCAATAGCCTTGGATATTGGTACGATTACAATTGCTATCTGCGGAGGTTTTGTGGCAGGAATCATTAATACCCTCGCTGGAAATGGTTCTGCCATCACCCTCAGTATTCTGACTGAAGTCATCGGGTTGCCTCCCAATATCGCCAATGGTACAAATCGTCTGGGGGTACTCTCTCAGAGTATGGCTTCTAGCTACTCCTTTGTTCAGAATGGTAAAATCAATTGGAATAAATCGAAGTGGCCTATGGTCTTCGC
>JAJRXG010000069.1 GCA_024276375.1 Bacteroidota bacterium
GTTGTTGTAAGTGTTAATAATTCAATGCCAAAAAACAAATATTTAGCAATTAGTGAATTTTTAGACTTTGACATGGTCATTGGTTCACCATCGTATAAGAGTCTGCTAAAAAGCATATTTCTACAGATGCCACTGTACTTGCACAGGGAATCAAGTTGCTGTACGGTGGTTCATTGATTATAATGGTTTATCCTAGTTGTAGTGATTGAACCAAGAAGTACCTTTGCGCATACTTTTATGAATTGTCATGAAGCAATCACCTGCAACCAATCAGAGATATGATCTCATAGTCCTCGGAGCTACCGGCTTTACGGGCAAACTAGTAGTAGAATATCTATATAACAAGTATGGTACAGTCAGTGATTTGCATTGGGCAGTCGGTGGTCGGTCTGAGGAGAGATTGCAAGCATTGATAGATGGATTGGGAGCTACTGAGTTGGATACAATTTTGGTAGATACTTTAGACCGTACCTCTGTAGAGCGTATGGTTCAGAGTACCAAGGTTGTCTGCACAACCGTAGGTCCTTATGCCAAGTATGGCTCTCTTGTCGTAGAGATATGTGTGCAAGAAGGTGTGGATTATTGTGATCTGTCAGGGGAGGTACAATGGATGCGCAAAATGATCAACAAATACCACGACGCTGCAGCATCGTCCGGATCGAGAATCGTACATAGTTGTGGATTTGATTCGATACCATCTGATATGGGGGTTTATTATCTTCAACGTGAAGCCAAGAAGAGAAGAGGTGCTTATACCAAACATGTAAAATTTCGTGTAAAGGCCATGAAGGGAGGTTTTAGTGGAGGAACATATGCTAGTTTGAGCAATGTTATGAAAGAGGCTCAAGAAGACAAATCCGTACTGTTGACTTTGACAGATCCCTATGGTCTGAATCCGGTTGGACAACGGCAAGGGGATGACGTAGAGGACTTGCGATCCGTAGTTTATGATGGAGTGATTGAGCGTTGGGTTTTCCCATTTATAATGGCCGGTATCAACACCAAGGTTGTCCGGCGTAGTCATGCACTTTCCAATTATCAATATGGACGTCATTTTAGATATGATGAAGCCATGATTGCCGGATCAGGGTGGCGAGGTCGATTGAAGGGTATAGCTGCGGCTTCCGCAATGGGTCTGATGATGGCTGGCCAACCTGGATCTTTTTATCGTAGATTTTTAGAACGATTTATTCCTAAACCTGGAGAAGGGCCGAGTGCCGAAGAGCGTGCAGCGGGATTTTTTGACATCCGATTGATAGGTATAATGCCAGATGACAACTTATTCATATGCAAGGTTACAGGGGATCGCGATCCGGGTTATGGATCTACCTCCAAGATGTTGGGAGAAAGTGCCGTGTGTCTTGCCTTGGATCAGAACGATACTAATCCACAAGGAGGGGTACTCACACCTTCTATTGTGATGGGTGATGCCTTGATCCAGAGACTTACGTCAAATGCAGGTTTGACATTTGATGTTATAGAAGATTCTTTGTAAACACATTTCCTACAGTGGGACATGTTAACCAGCAATGTGCTCGAGGAGCCAAGGAGATTGGATGTGTCCATGGTTCAGGAGAACATATTCAGGGATGATGGATTATAAGGCCATCAATCACATCATCCGTCGCCATATTAAGGGTCGCCACGGCGAGATCTTGTACCAAATTGGAAACCGAGATATAGTTTGATAAAGTAATTGCTGTTAGTAATATCTCCATGTTCGATCATGAGTGGGATTTTGCGGGGATAAATATCCAGCATTACTCCGGCTTCAACGGCTTGTACTTTTTTCTCAAACGCACCAAGCGCCCAATGCATGGCAAGTTTACCATGTGCTCCTATGGTTGGAGTCACTTTATTCCAATCCTTCCAGATAGAGGTTCCACCATATATATTGTCATAATCAAGAAAGTCCGCATTGTTGTCCTCGTTATATTCAATCGTTTCGAGATATTGGTCTGTGAGATCTATACCGGTTCGGATGACCTGCAGAGCATATGGTTTGAGCAGTCCTATTGACGCTCCGCCTTCATAGATCCAACCTACTGCGACGCCTTTTCTACGTGTCTTTTCAGACAAATAGGTTTTTTGACCTCTACTATAACGCATGATGAAGAATTGATTTGCTTTGCCATAAACAAAGGAACTCGGTAGTCCGACA
>JAJRXG010000070.1 GCA_024276375.1 Bacteroidota bacterium
TGTGTTTATGTTGGAATATACATGGTTTACAGTGATCTCTCCAGAGTCTTGTTCATCTATCCTCTGGAGATCTTGGGATCATAAGGAAGAAGCGGCGGAAGCACTCAAGCCGACTTCTTCTGATATGCTTGGATTTGGATTGATTGATGGGGTATTAAACGAACCCATCGGAGGAGCACATTCGGATCCGGAGAAAATGGCGCGTATCTTAAAAAAGCACATTAAAGGGCAGCTCGAGGAAGTAATAAATATGGATCCACAAGATCGTATTGATGCTCGTATTGAAAAATACAGTAATATGTGTCGATATAAATCGATAAAGTAGGTATCTGTCACTGATATGATCAGGAAGCGACTGTTTGAAAAACACTATAATAAATTGATAGCTTCTCGAAGCTCCAAACAAGCTCCGAGGGATATTAATGCTCTGTCATCAATAAGCATTTTGGTTCGATCTGCGGCGTTCTCTGCTAGAGATTTGCAAGAAGCTCGTTCTTATTTTAGCAATAGAGGGCTCAGCGTCTTTGCCTACCTTATTGGTAGCATAGGCGATATTCCGGAGGAAGTTGAAAATATTGAGTTAATCAATAGAAAAGAAAGTACTTGGTTTGGCGTGCCGGATCAAGAATTATTAATTCAGTGGTTAAGAAGAAAAACAGATGTGCTTATAGCAATCAATCCGGATGATGACCCATTTTATAGATACATGGTAGCTTCGTCAAACAGTAGATTAAAAGCATCGATAGATATCGGAGGGGATGCTGATAGCAACATTGATTTTTATGTGAGGTCTTCTTTATCACTTAAAAAAAGTCTCTTAGATCAATGTAAAATAGTCTATGAGTCCTTAGAGAGTATTGCTGCCAAGCCTAGAATCATAAGATAAAAAATGAAACATTCACAGTATATAGGAACAGGTGTTGCCTTAATAACACCATTTAAGAATGGTCAGGTAGATTTTATGGCGATTGAACGTATATTGGATCATGTCATTGATGGGGGAGTGCAATATGTTGTCATGTTGGGTTCTACAGGCGAAACGGCTACGCTCAACGCTCAGGAGGCCAGAGACATATTGGATTGTGCTATTGCGAAAATTGCGAGACGTGTACCACTTGTAACGGGCAATTTTGCAGGAAACAATACCTTGGGTTTGGTCAGTGAGATTGAAGGATTTGACTTTGCGGGGATCGATGCTATACTGAGTTCCAGTCCTGCATATGTAAAGCCCTCTCAAGAAGGCATATATCACCACTATATGGCATTGGAGAAAGCTTCTCCGGTACCGATCATAATTTATAATGTGCCTGGACGAACTCAATCCAATATTACTTGGGAGACCACCGTAAAATTGGCTCGATCAAGCGATAAGTTTATCGGAATTAAGGAGGCCACGGGGGATCTTATTCAGACGACAAGAATCTTAAAAAACAAACCTCGGGACTTCTTTGTTACTTCCGGTGACGACGAAGTGGTTATTCCGATGATATCTGTAGGAGGCCATGGAGTGATATCTGTTATTGCCAATGCATTGCCAAGTGAGTTTGCAATGCTTATAGACCGTGCTTTGAGAGATGATTACGAAAAGGCAAGAGAAATCAACAATCATATTTATGATCTGCACAAGTGGCTCTATATTGAAGGCAATCCCGTCGGGATAAAAGCTGCTATGGAGGTATTGGGGTTTTGTACAAATGAAGTACGACTGCCACTACACCCACTCTCATCAGAGCACTACCAATGTTTGGAAAGAACGCTAAAAACGATCATAAAATGATTGTTTTAAGTCTCCCCTTTTATGGTATTACACCAATCCGAGCTCAAGGGCTCGTCTTACCAGACCTGCAGTATTCTTAACTTCTAGTTTGGAAAGCAAATGTTTGCGATGAGTGATCACTGTGCCGGGAGATATAAATAGCTTTTCTGCGATTTCCTTTCCGGTCATTTCCTTCATAATAAGTTGCAATACTTCTTTTTCACGCATCGACAATTTTGGAATGCCCCGGCTCGATCCAACAACTTTTGATTCAGGAGATTGAAAAATCACTTTTTTGATTTCTTTGTTGTAATACAATTGTCCGGTATATACGGTGTGAATAGCCTTTGAGAGTTCGGTTTGGAGCTCGTTTTTCATTAAGTATCCATTTACGTCATATTTAATCATCCTGTTGATAATGGACTGCTGATCGATCATAGATAGTACGATTATTTTTTGTTTGGGATTTGTGGATCTGATCTTTCTAATCAAGTCAATACCAGACATATGGGGCATATCCAAATCTGTTATTACGATATCGATAGTATGATTCTGAAGATATTCGTAGGCATCTATCGCATGGGTAAATGCGGCCATAATTTTGATTTCCTTTTCGTCTGCGAGCATTTGGCTTAACCCGGCTAGGATTAGTTGATGGTCATCTACGAGTATCGTTTTGATCATGAATTATCTGATTGCGTAAATGGAATATTAATACTTATAGAAATACCAGATGTGGTTGTGGCAATATCTATATCACCATTCAGAAAATCCACACGGGAACGGATAGACATTAGTCCCAATCCATCCATGGGTTGATCCGATTCAAATCCAATACCATTGTCTTCTATAAGAAGATATAGATACTCATCATAATCCAGCATTTGAAATATCACTTGTGAGGCTTGACTATGACGGATGATATTGTTAAACGCCTCTTGCAGGATGCGATAAATCATATGAGAGCTTGCCTCCGTGAGTTTGGATCTATCTATTTCTATTGTTGATTCTACTTTGATATGGTGTATTGTTTCTAGTTGGGCGATCAGTTCTTCTACGGCACCTTCAAGGCCTTCGACACGCAATATTCCAGGAATCATATTGTGTGAGATACGACGTACTTCATCACATGCCTTATCGATCATGGCGTTCGCCTGTCGATAGATATTTTGATTTTCGAGATGATCTATCTGGTTTTGTATCTGTACGAGCTGTGTTTTAACGTTTACGAGTAGTCCTCCCAGTCCATCGTGGAGGTCTTTGGCAATACGGCGTCGCTCTGCTTCTTGTCCTTCAATCATCGAAGAGATATTGGTTAGTTTTTGGGTTTGTTCTAATTCTAAAATGCGTTGCCGCTGCAATTCTTCTGTTTTTGAAGATAGTAGTCTTGTGAGTTTCTGTCGATACCATAAAAACACGATTGAGATAAGGCTCAACAGGACAAATAATGATAGAACATTGCGCTGATTGGTTTTCTTGTCAAGTGAAATTTTTGATTCTATCAATGCCTTATCCTTTAGAGCAGTTTGGTATTTTATATTCAGTTCGTTGAGCATACGACTGTTTTCGATATTACCTATAGAATCCCTTATCGCCAGCCATTGATTTTTATAATAGTATGCCCTTTTGTAAAGCTCCAAACCTTCAAAAGATTTTTGCATTTCATAGAGCAAATCTCTTCTAATAGACCATTGTGATGAATTGTACCCTATGGATTGAGCTTCTTTTAATATATCAAGTGCTTTGCCAAATTTTCCTGTCCTATTGTAGTGCCTACCCAAGGATACACTACTCTGCATTATTCCCTCTCTATTGCCGATTGTCTTGTTGATAGACATAGCCCTTTTCAGATAGAACAAAGTGCTATCCGATTGTCCCATATCGCCATATATATCGGCTCTTTGTACATAGCTCCAGGCCAATCCAGATTGGCGATTTATGCCCTTCTCTATTTGGATAGCCAGCCGATTATATTTCAGCGCACTGTCAATATTTGAGGATAGCAATTGAACAGCAGCGAGATTAGAGTACGTCATCGATAGATCCCCTTGATTGTTGATCGACTTCAGCATATCGATAGATTTGTGATACATCTCTTTGGCCAGAGTGTACTGCTGTAGATTCTTGTGAAGTATCCCGATACTATTGTAACTCAGCCCCATTGCCGTGCTGTCTTGAGACCTCTGAGCTATCTCAAGCTGATCATAATATATAGTCATTGCCTGTCTATAATCTCCTTTAAGGCTGTATGCTACACCTAGGTGATAGAGGATATTTTCTACAATGTGTCGGGCGCCTATGGAATCAAAATAGTGTAAAGACTTTTGCAGGTCTGTAATCGCAAAATCATAATGTCCCAAAAAGCGATGAATGATACCGGCATAGTGATCACTTTTGGCGATGATGTAGGTATCGCCGTTTGTGATACCCATAATTCTAAGGTCTTCTGTTTTACTTAGGGCCCACTTTGGATCATAGGTGATGTTGTTCCAGATTAACTGCATCAATATCTTAGCACGGATTGAATCTTCTTGCGTGTTGGCTACTACTTCAAGAAGACTATCTGTCAATGGGTGACGCGACTGTCCCGTCAGAGATTGAATATTTAGAGTCACTAGACTCAAGAACCCGAGGAGGATAAATCTAAATAGGTACATTATTTTGGCCGGGTTGAGCATACTCTAATCTAATGATCTTTCTTGGATCGAACAAACAGTATTTTTTTGAGTTGCTAATAGCAGTCCTTACTTAGAAGCAGTGATGAGTTCTTTCAAAGAAGCTATTTCATACAATATTGTTTTAGTATTTGTTTCATGGAGTGCATTGATTTTTTTCAAAGCAAGGATTTCCTGTTCTTGGTTTTTGATTAGTTGATATAGCGCCTGAATGCTCGCCATTGCCACTCCGTCCGAATCAATGGTCGTGATGGTACGATCCGATGAACCCAATTCAAAGGCCGCATAGAAGTCTTGTGCCATGGGTCCGATGTGCCGAATACCTTCAAACTGATTGTACTCCCACTCGGTGATCGGCAGTGTCACGACTTTGGCCAAGATGGCTGCCGGTTCAATTGATTTGAAACTATTCTTCATGTTGGCATCAGAATTGTTACCGATGGCTGTCGCCTCAAATGTGCCATTGATGCGCACCAGATCGTTGTCAAATTCGCCATAGATCAGCGGTGATGCCGAAGTCTGAACATCGATATATAGTTTATTGGAAATATTGACAATAGAATCAAGGGCTCCAACTCCACTATTGGCTCCAATACAGATATTAGACTGTCCATTCATAAAACTTCCTGCCCTTGAGCCAAAGTAACTGTTTTGCCATCCTGACGAATTGCTAAAACCACTACTGTTTCCAATAAAACAATTGAAGTCACCTTCAGTGTTCTGAAATCCTGCACCGGTACCAAAGAAGCTATTGGCTCCGCCAGACGTGTTCAAGAATCCAGTGTCGTTACCAAAGAAGCTGTTTTGACCTCCTTCTATATTGTTTTTACCTGAGTTTCGTCCAAAGAAACTATTGGCCTTCCCTGACAGGTTCTTTGCCCCAGATCCGACCCCAACAAAGGTGTTTTGGTTCTGGCCATCATCATTGCTACCTGCATTGGCTCCAATAAAGACGGAGGAGTCCCCAACAGCTTCAACAATTGATAATGTACCTATCATATCCAATGTGGCCACAGGTTCTTCTTTACCTATACCCACCTTTACGGCATCTACTCCCGTGCCTCCAATGACGGCACAGTTGCTGCACGCCACGGTGGCCTTATAGCCTAAGGCCATCGACCGATCAAGACTATCTATCCCAATTGCCATATCTGCATCAGTTCCTACATATGTATTTCTGTGCCCGGTCGTATTCTTGTCTCCCGTGTTATAGCCTATGAAGACGTTTCTATCACCCGAGAAGTTGTCGCTCCCCGCATAGGCTCCCAAAAAACTATTGTACCTGCCAGAGCGGTTAGTAGTACCACTATTCCGACCAAAAAAACTATTGGACGACCCATCGATATTGCTACCGCCTGCACTCCTGCCAAAGAAACTATTGGACGACCCATCGATATTGCGAAAGCCGGTATCAGAACCAAAAAAACTATTGGAGTGACCATTATCGTTGGAAGTCCCGGCCTCGATACCAAAAAAACTATTGGAATCGCCTGTCGTGTTGTTCAATCCCGATTTTAATCCCATGAAGGTATTACCATTTCCAGTGGTATTATTTAACCCTGTCTCATATCCAAAAAAACTATTGCCACTTGATCTATTGACCCTTCCTGACCTATGTCCATAGAAGCTATTATTGTTGACACTATCGATTGTGATGCCTCGCCCACTTTCAAATCCAAAATAGCAGTTTCTGCTCCCTGTAGTATTCTTGGCACCAGCGTCAACACCTACGATGGTATTCCATGATCCTGTAGTATTATCTATACCGGCCACTGCCCCGAGAAAGGTGTTGCGATCACCGGTAGTCGTCTCTCGTCCTGCCCGACTCCCCACAAAAGTATTCCAGACACCGGTGACAATATTGCCGGCTTCATTGCCAATACTTGTGTTGTGGGATCCGGCATTGCCGGCATTGTTGCCAAGATTCGTGTTGGTTTGTGAAGTAAGCCAAAATGGAAGGAAGAAACATAAAAATAGAGTAATTGAACTTTTCATAATTTTTGTTTTTGGTTGACCATATAGTAAGTCATAGATACCGAGATTAAATAATTTTGGATTAATTGGATGTATCATTCTAATGATGCCACCCTGATCGTAAGCTCCTGAATCAGTTTGAGAAATCTCTCTTCTTGTGCAGCCAACTGATTTTCTAATTGTTCGATCCTCTCCTTCTCTATGCGCAGTTGGGCTTTTATGCCTTCTATGATTATGGATTGATCCAAGTCACGTTGATACAATGCCTGGATACTCGTCAATGCAACCCCGTCCGAATCAATGGTCGTGATGGTACGATCCGATGAACCCAATTCAAAGGCCGCATAGAAGTCTTGCGCCATGGGCCCGATGTGCCGAATACCTTCAAACTGATTGTACTCCCACTCGGTGATGGGCAGTGTCACGACTTTGGCCAAGATGGCTGCCGGCTCAATTGATTTGAAGCCATTCTTCAGGTTGACATCAGAATTGTTACCGATGGCTGTCGCCTCAAATGTGCCATTGATGCGCACCAGATCGTTGTCAAATTCGCCATAGATGAGTGGTAGACTGTCATTCTTAACATCAATGTATAATCGATCTGAAATATTAGCAATAGAACCACTACTTCCTATGCCGCTCATAGACCCAATACAGATGTTGCGATCGCCATTCATATATCGACCAGCTTCAGAACCAATAAAGCTGTTTTGCCCACCATCGATGTTAAAAAAACCAGCATTTGATCCAATAAAGCTATTGCCTACCCCCAAGGTATTGCTGCGTCCAGAATTGTAGCCAATAAAGCTGTTTTGCTCTCCATCGGTGTTAAAGAAACCAGCTTCAGCCCCCAAAAAGCTATTACCATCACCTTTATTATTAAGACCAGTATTCATGCCCATAAAGCTATTAGCTACCCCAGAGGTATTGCTGCGTCCAGAATTGTAGCCAAAAAAACTATTTTGCCCACCTTCAGTATTATCGCGTCCAGCACCTGAACCAAAAAAACTATTTGTAGTACCACTGATGTTCTGGCTTCCTGCTTCATAACCCATGAAGCTGTTAAAGTTACCAAAGATATTCTGGCTTCCTGCATCATAACCCACGAAGCTGTTAAAGCTACCCGTGATATTTTGGCTTCCTGCACCATAACCCATGAAGCTGTTAAAGGTACCCGAGGTATTATAGCTTCCTGTATTTGTACCTACAA
>JAJRXG010000071.1 GCA_024276375.1 Bacteroidota bacterium
AAAGTCTCTTTTGGCGATCTTTCTGATTTTTTCAATTAACTGATACTCAGGCATCACTGAATCTCAAAAACCAAAAATATCATCCAAAATATCCCTTTTTGTGGAAATCGTCAGATTCCGGAGTGGGCTCAATCTTAGATTGGAGTGTTGCAGAAGCTCTTTTTAAAATACCATCCCCACATGTTCGATATCATCTTCGAGATAGGTATCTCCGACAGCTTGAAAACCCAATTTTTCATAGAAGGGTAGCGCATATACTTGAGCGCTGATTTTGATGCTTCCCGGATAGGTGGATTGGCAGATAGTGATGCCTTGTTGCATCAACGATTTTCCGAGTCCGGTTCCGCGATATTGCGTTGATACAATGATCCTTCCTATGGATGGATAATCGGGATAAGATACACCACGATCTACGATCCTTGCATAGGCGTGTAATGTACCCCGGCTGTCGTGACCCAATAGATGGATGGCTGCTTGATCTCTACCATCCGCATCGAGATAGGGACATGATTGTTCGACGATAAATATCATTTGTCGTAAGACCAATATATCATATAGCTCATTAAGGCTTAGGGCATCAAATGTCTTATGATAGAATGTGATCTCAGTTATATGGTCTCTCATTACTAGTCCAGATAATCGGCGATTCCAAAAGTAAGTTTCTGTCGGTATCTTCCACCGCTGAGATCAAAGAGGTCAATCAACAATATATATAGACCTATGGGAGCGATATTGCCACTCTTGTCTCTGCCATCCCATGTGATCGTACCTTGGGTACTCAGCGTCTGATTGCGCATGAGCTCGTGGATGAGCCGGCCACGATCTGTATAGATGGACAGGGTAGCAATATATCCGGGTCTTTCTAGCTCATAGTCTATCTTCAACTCATCCGACAATCCATCGTTGTTAGGGCTGAAGATAGGTTCAGAGAGGACAAATGTTGTCGCGGAGGCGAGAGAAACCGTGCTGTTGGAAACTCCCGGGGTACCGTAATAGACACTTCCTGCTCCTGATGTCCAGTTGTCTCGATCCTGAGTGGGTTGATTGATGTCGATACGCTCGAGACTTACACCGTCCACATCATCAAGGATAGAGAGGTGCATGTCTTCGTCATAGTCGAGTGCATCTATTACATTGCCCCTCCATAAGATGCTAGCATTGCCATCGCCATTGTTCCACTTGGGTAGTGTCTGTTGGTGCATGGCATCTATATTGTGGAATGGATATGAGGTCGTGATATTTTGAATGTCTGTGGTGAACAGGAGTATGGCATTGGCATTGATTTGGTCGATGGTGAGTGGTATCGGGTTGCCCTTGGTGTTATTGAGTAAGGAAACTTCCGTGAGAGATATGGGTAGTGAGGTTGTATTGATGATTTCGATGTAATCAGCACCTTCGCCTTTGGGATTAAAAAGGATCTCGTTGATAAGGAGATCACCGACATCGGGCTGCCTGCCTGTAGTATAGTTGATGGTTGTATCACCGATATTGCCACTTAAGTCTTCAAAGTTGCTCAGTGATAATTGATAAGATTGTGATGCTGCTATCATTCCGATGATTTGAGCTTTATCTTTCAGCACGAGAACTTCTGAGAAGGAAATATCAGGTTGTATCGTGATTGACAGCGTCTGAATGATGGCTTCTGAAAACTCCAATGTCAAGGTATCACCTGTTGATCTTATGCTTCGGACACGGGGAGCGATTGTATCACTGCTGCGCTTACCTACATGAACATTGTCAAAAAAGAACTTATCCCTTCTTGTCGATGTAAAACTGCAGATCCATCCAAAGAATCCCGAAGTATTAAAATAGCTTGGGTCTATATAAGTGTAGATATCATCAAATAAACAACCTATTTGTTCTCCGAAGAGCGATACCGAAAGGATACCATCTTTATCATATTTAGATATTAGAGATATGTCTGGTTTTTGAGCGAGGGTTGCAAGCGTACCTGTGGCGATCAACTCATCTGATCCATTGATGTATTGATAGAGTTCGAGGGCATCCAGATTGCCCGTTGTTCCTATTTTCAGGTATAGCCTATTGGCATCTGCGGAGGAAGGATCCTCATGATAGAGATAGAGGCGCAATGCATTGCTATTGCTTGGATTAAAATCCATATGGATATCCACTTCCCAAACCACAGAATCGGTTAGTTGATAGGGGGCAAACAAACTTGCAGAACCTGCTTCGGGTGCATTGAGTTGTAGTCTTTGGTCGTCTGTGATTGTAAACTTGTCTCGATCACCTATCCACTGATCTTGGAGAGTGCTTGCGCCAAATGTATCATCAATCTGTCCGATAGAGGCAGATACATTTGCGAATACCAAAAAGATGACCCAAATTTGTGGCTTCATCGAGAGAAAGTGAACTAATTGAAACCAATATTACTAGATATTATCAATATTGAGTGTTGGGGCATGCATTTTGTTCTACTTTTTTGATTGAGAAGAAGCATTCTATTCGTTTCTAAGTCTAAAATGGTATAAATGAGAATAGCTGTAGTAGGTGTAACCGGTCTTGTAGGCGGTGTTATGCTTGAAGTATTGGCAGAACGAGGTGTTGAGATTGATGCATTGATACCTGTGGCTTCCGCCAAATCTATAGGAAAGATCATCACCTATCGAGAAAAGGAGTACCCCGTAGTAAGTATGGAGGAGGGAGTGCAATCCAAGCCGGATATTGCGTTATTTTCTGCAGGAGGAAGTGCATCACTAGAATGGGCACCGAGGTTTGCAGAGGTCGGCACGTATGTTATTGACAATTCTTCTGCATGGAGGATGGACGTAGGCAAGCCATTGATTGTACCGGAAGTCAATGCAGATATACTCACAAAAGATGATCGGATCATCGCCAATCCCAATTGTAGTACTATTCAGATGGTAGCGGTATTGAATCCACTACACAAGGCATATGGTATAAAGCGATTGGTTATATCTACATATCAATCATTTACAGGTACAGGTGTCAAGGCGGTCAATCAGTATGAATCGGAGAAGAATGGCACACAATTGACAGATGCTCCGGCATACCCTCATCCGATATTTGAAAACTGCCTACCACATTGCGATGTATTTTTGGACAATGGTTATACCCGAGAGGAGATGAAGTTGGTACATGAGACTCGCAAGATCCTCAGGGATGACAGCATCAGCATTACTGCTACGGCAGTCCGTGTGCCAGTACATGGAGGACACTCGGAGTCCGTCAATATTGAGTTTCATAGACCCTTTGAGATGGAGGATGTCAACCGGATATTGCAAGCAGCAGAGGGTATCATAGTACAAGATGATATAACCAACAATATCTATCCGATGCCATTGTCGGCCAAACATCGGGATGAAACCTTTGTAGGAAGAATCAGAAGGGATGAATCTATCGATAATGGATTGAATCTTTGGATTGTAGCGGACAATCTGCGTAAAGGTGCGGCAACCAATACTGTTCAAATAGCAGAATACTTGATAAAAAACAGCATTTTAGAACCCGTCACAATGTGACAATTTGAAAAGAAAAAGGGCAGAATAATACACAGCCCAAATACGTATTGTATCTTGCTTCACTAAGGGGGAGCAAATGAAACGAAGTAATTGACGCTTCAATAAGAAAACGCATATGAAAACCAAGATTGTCCTTTGGGGCGAAAATGAGAAGGAAGAAAAAGTACTCATCGGTATAGAATTGATCGAATCAGACAATGTCGTACGGATCTATACGATTCCGGAAGGCATAGCCACCGAGATATTCTATAATCAGATGATGAATCAATGGCGCAATGGTGTACAACTGAGTATGCCTGAAGGGACGACAACAATAGATCGACCCTTGACAATGACAGATAGTCTGCTACCGGATGATCTGAAGACAGATCGCCAAGATATCCTCGCTCGAGCCAAAACAGAATGGCACTTTATCGTGCTCTCCTCGAAGCTCTATCGCGCTTATGCGGATGAACTCAGTGAGTTGAAGGAGCGTGCCGATCAATTGCTCAATTACGACGAAGGTGTATGGGAAGAGCTCAAGGGCTTCTGGAGCAAAGTACAAGAGCAAGTAAGAGAAAAAAATATATTTCGCGAACATGCTTCTGAATTGCGTGCACGTACCAATCAGATATTTGACAATCTCAAAAGTTTGCGCAAGGCTCTCAATGATGAATATGAGAAACTCAGCCGTGAACATCTTACCAAGTTTTATGAAAAATTGGACGATATCGAAAAACGCATTGAGTCCGGATTGGGACTGCATCCGATTTTCAATGAGCTAAAGGATATCCAAAAAGTATTCAGAGACACCAAGTTCACACGCAAGCACCACAATGATGTGTGGAAGCGTATTGACAAGGCATTTAAATTGGTCAAAGAAAAGAAATATGGATCCAAAGGCAGTACTGCAACCGGAGCAGTGGGGAGACTTGAGTCTCGTTACAACGGCCTTATGTCAGCTATCGGCAAGATGGAAGCATCCATCGGAAGAGATCGTAAGGATGAGGCCTTTCAATTGCGTAGAATCAATACCACAGACGGCCAATTGGAACTACAGATTCGACAGGCCAAAATGGCCATGATTCAAGAACGCATCACTAGCAAGCAAGTGAAGCTCGATGATATGCTCAAAACCAAAGGCGAATTGGAAAAACGCATCGAACTCGAAAAGAAAAAGGCTGAAGCTAAGGCTGCTAAAAAAGCGGAACAAGCAAAATTGAAGAAAGCCAAAGAAGAAATCAAAGGCGAAATCGCCAAGGATATCGAAAGCAATGCAGCAGCAATGAAGGCGCAAGAAGAAAAACTTCAAAAAGCTGCAGAGGCAATCAAAGCTGTAAAAGAAAAGAGAAAGAAGGCGAAGGAAAAAAACAATACACCTCCTCCAATAGAAAGTACGAAGGAAAGTGAAGCTCCTGCTGAAGGTGGAGCGCCCGCTACAAGTACTAAACCGGAATCTGTTACAAAAGAGAAATCTGCTACAGAAGCTAAACCTGAAGAAGAGGTAGTCGAGGATACTGTGGCGGAACCACAGGATAAAGCAACCATTGAACCACCTTTAAGTACTGTGGCAGAGACAACAGAGCAAGTAGTGGAAGAAGTAAAAGAGGTTGCTGTAGTGAGCCAAGAAAAGATACCTACTACCCCTCTTATAAAAGAGGAAGAGGAGTAACATTTTCGCATATATTAATTAAAACTGAACGAACCATACTGAGTCTGTGAAAGCCATTATCCCCGTAGCAGGTGCCGGAGTACGTCTCCGCCCACACACATACACACAACCTAAACCATTGATCTTGGTAGCCGGCAGACCCATTATTTCGTTTATTATTGATCAGCTAAGAGAGGCTGGAGTCGAGGAGTTTATTTTTGTCCTAGGATATCTAAGCGATAAAATAAAGGC
Source organism: Bacteroidota bacterium (assembly GCA_024276375.1). Taxonomy (GTDB): domain Bacteria; phylum Bacteroidota; class Bacteroidia; order Chitinophagales; family Saprospiraceae; genus JAJRXG01. The sequence goes on from JAJRXG010000071.1 coordinate 5,383, forward strand.
GTATCTCGAATCCGACTACCCTCAACTCTCCAAGACATATGTCATGCAAGAGGAGCGGAGAGGTCTTGGTGACGCCATTCTTCTTACGGCCGAGCATGTACGCAATGAATCGGAGGTGGTGATCCTCTTGGGAGATACCATTGTGGATGTAGATATCAAGGATTTTCTGTCTCAAGAAGGTTCCGTTTTGGCAACTCAAAAAGTCGAGGATCCCAGATTGTTTGGTGTTGTGGACAAAAATTCCGAAGGCAAAGTTGTCAGAGTTGTTGAAAAACCCACTATCCCCAAGTCCAATTTGGCCATTACCGGACTGTATAAGTTTGCCGAGATAGAACGACTGTTTTCAGCTCTTGAAGTCATCAGCAATCAAGCCAATGAGGATCTTCAAGAAGTACAACTTACCGATGCCATCCAATTGATGATTGAAAGAGGTGTGACATTTCGTACTTATAACGTCAGTCATTGGTATGATTGCGGCAAGAAGGAGATTGTTCTCGAGACCAACAAAATGTTGCTCACTAAGAGGATTTCGGATGTAGGCACTCAATATATACATGAGCAGAGTATCATCATACCTCCGGTAGTGATCGGACAAGGCTGTAGTTTTCACAATGCGATCATCGGTCCATATGTCACAATCGGAGATCATGTTAATATAGACAACTCCATCATCTCAGACTCTATACTAGGTCATTATGTTGTGATGAAAAACACCGTATTAGCCAAGTCCGTGATCGGCAATGATGCGATTATCAAGGGACTATCACACAGTCTCAATATTGGTGACAATAACGAGATTGATTTTACGCAGTAATGACCTTAGTGTCGATTGAATAAAGCAAGACGCTGCATTATTTTATCTCAATAATACTTTGAATAAATTCTTTTTGAAGGACAAGTTTAATATTGGCCAAGACCAATTCACCCATGGTTTTGCAGGTATCAAAAATGGCGTTGTGATGATGGACGCTCAACTCTTTACGAAGTTGACGAACTTTGATGTCCGTGGATATGCGATCCGAGATCATACAGTTGAGGAGCTTGTTGATGCGGGCTTTTGATGAGCGTGCACGTCGAGCGATCAGGGATCGTTCTTCGAGTTGATATTGGCGTACAGCTTCTGCGTTGAGGTGCTGGATACCGAGATAGATGATGGGGTTGTTTTCTTTAAAATATTGTGGCAGGTAAAAATTCTTGCGCCCTTCATAAGATTGTTGATCAAAGTCTATAGCTCTGATCCGGTATTGTGATCCCTCGATGTCAGGAGTGATGTCCACGATATAGTTGTATGCTCGCATGTCTCCAAGCAATCTTATAAAGCACCTCTCATTAAATTTTATGAATTCCTTGGCGATGCGGATTTGCTCAAATTTGGATACATCAAGATGTTTTTTCATGAAGTCGTCACCCGGGACACCTGCCACATGTTCTTCAATTATCGTCTGGTCATATACGAAGTAAGTAAGGCGATTGGGCGATAAAATACCTTCCAATTCCAGACCATATATTCTGCTTGCGTCAATGCGTTTTATATAGAAGTGATCATAGTTGTCATTGATTTTATTGATTATCCGAATACGAAAGGGTTTAGTATTACCAAAGGTACAATAGTCGATGCGTGCAACACTTAAATGTTCAATTACCTTTAGATCCCCTTCAGTCTTGAGGAGTGCATAGATTTCGCATAGAGCATTGTGCACTTCATCACCTTCGGATTGATCATAATACACTGTTTCCCACAGAGTGTCATTGCCTTGAGTGTCTAAGAGTGGAACCGAGGCCATATATCTCAACATATCCGAATATTGAATTGGCATCTTATCCAATCTTCCGTGTTCTTCCAAATAATTTAAAAGCTCCTTGGTGGGAGGAATCGCTTTTTTCTTCTTAGAGGGTATGTTATTGCCACGCATCATAAAGAGTAAGGGCAATTATTGTACCCTTTTTTATGTATTCCTCCTCTCCTTCAATGTCTTTAGGAAGAATAGTCATCGTTGCATCGCCAATAGTGGGTTTGACGGGGTTTATTATCTTTGGGCTCGATTTTCTATTTTATGAAATATCGGCGTTAGACAAAACTGTAGGATACCGATATTTCAAATGACATAATCATCTGAAAAAGAGCAAGATATGCCGAGGGTATCGATACGTGGAACCCAAATGATTCACTCTCCCATTAGAAGTTTGTTGCCATATGCTAGGGCGGCCAAAGAGCAAGGAGTTCATGTGTATCATCTCAATATTGGACAACCCGACATTAAAACCCCAATCGAAGCGATTCACAGTCTCCGGACTTATGACCAAGAGATTATCAAGTATGGATCGAGTGAAGGGAGTGATGAATTGCGCAAGGTGGTAAGAGATTATTATCGATCACAGGTAGCAGATGTTGATATAGGTGATATCTATATTACCACAGGTGCGTCAGAAGGGATTTTGTTTATTTTATATTCTTGTTTTGAAGTCGGACAGGAGATCATCATACCCGAGCCCTTTTATGCCAATTATATTGGATTTGCACAGGTATCAGGAGTTGTATTAAAGCCAATAGCAAGTCATATAGATGATCACTTTGGCTTACCTTCACCATCTTCTTTTATTGCGCAGATCACTGATCAGACCAAGGCGATATTTCTCTGTAATCCCGGCAATCCAACCGGCAATTTATATTCCAAGGAGGATCTCTTTGAGATAGGGAGATTGGTCAAGGAACACGATTTATTTCTTATCGTTGATGAGGTGTATCGAGAGTTTTGCTATGATGAGGATTTTTATAGCGTGTTGCGATTAGAGGAGTTGGAGGATCACATCGTGGTGATTGATTCGGTCTCAAAAGTGTTTAGTGCTTGTGGAAGCCGGATCGGTTTTGTGGTTACGCGCAATCCTGCTATCCTTGACAATATCTTAAAGTATGCGCAATTGCGTCTGTGTCCTCCGATGATCGGACAGCATATAGCTGTCTCATGTTTTGCCAACAGAGCCAAATACTTAGAATCTGTGAGAGCCGAATACAATCGACGACGGATATTTCTCTTCGAGCGCTTATCGCAAATGAGCGGCGTAAAGTGCTATCTGCCCAAAGCTGCTTTCTATATTATGACTGAGCTTCCGGTGGAGGACACTTCAGACTTTTGTAAGTGGTTACTGAGAGATTTTCGCCTTGATGGTGCAACCATTATGCTCGCTCCGGGATCCGGTTTTTACCTTTCAGGAGATATAGGTCGCAACCAAGTACGGATCGCCTTTGTCCTCGGTACTGAGGCACTCGAAAAAAGTATGGATATCCTCGAAGCGGCTCTTATAGCATATGCCAGCTCCGAGCTGGTGGATACCCTAGCAGTAAATGATCATCAGTAAGAGGATATATCTACACTTCTAGTCTTGTCAATTCCATTTCATTTGCCGCAAGGACAGATCCTTTCATATAATATGAAACATACATGATGGAGGTACCTGCTGCCAATCCTATGAGTATGTTGTACCACGAATCAAGGGGACTCAAACCCGTAGCATGAAGAACATAGATCAACGAAATAGCCATGAAGAGTATCCTAGAGATCTCCAGAGATAGCGCCCAAGGCTTAGATTCCATGATGCCTCCCCAAGCGATGATCATCAAGAATACACCAATCGAGAGCACAATCCGGTGACTTGGTTCAAGCGGAAGATTAAGATTGATAACGAGTGCCAAAAACAGATTGCCTATGATAACCTGAATGATCAGATACCAAGTAGCATTCTTCAAGGGATTGCTTTCATATTTGATCTGTTCGGATTTGGTATATCCGATTCTACCGTTTTTCTCATATTGTTCTAATCCCCGAGGTCGCCACCCGGTAGGCATAAACCAGATCTTAAATTTGTCGATGAAGTGTGGTGCCGCAACCGCATCATCCCAGAGTTGCTTCCAAAATTGAAAGTTGACAGTGATGGGATTCCATGTGCGTGGAGGATGTGTCACACCATAGCACACCTCCTCTACCTCAGGCTCAAATGATCCGAAAATCTTATCCCAGATGATGAGAAATTCGGAATAGTTCTTGTCGATGTATTGTGGATTGACACCATGATGTACTCTGTGATGTGAAGGTGTGACAAATATCCTCTCAAACCATCCCATCTTATCTATCAATCGTGTATGATGCCAATAAGCAATCAGTAAGTGTACTGCTGCCATAGCATAGACTGTATCCGGGGAGAATCCTACTACAACTAATATCCAATCAAAAAACACAAACTGAAACAATCGCTGCGTAAAGCTCGCCCTAATACCAACTGATAGGTTCATCTCCTCAGAGGAATGATGCGCCATATGTGCAGCCCAAAATATGTTAATACTGTGACCGAGTCTGTGAAACCAATAGAAGATAAAGTCTTGCAAAAGCAGCAAAAATATAAGACTATACCACGTGACTTCTATACGAAATGGAGTGAGCTCATATAGAAATCCATACCATTTATACACAAACACTACAACAGCAAGATTGATGCATTGATTGCCGATACCCGTACCGAGGTTGGTCACTGTATCTTGAAACTTATATATGCCATTTTTGACGCGTACGCTATAGATGATTTCTGCTATGAGCAATAATAGTACTATCGGTGTGATGTAAGTGTAAACATTCATTGATATTATTTTTTTTGCGAAGAAAATCTCTATTGAAGATTGTTGCAAAAACTTGTGACAAGCGTACACAATCAGGGGTGAAATACACTTAATTGGGACAAGCTTCAATTTTGAGGGGTGAAATGCACTTAGATACACTGAGATGTTTGCTCTCTTTTTTCTTTTTACCACTTAGGACACTGAGGTGCACTGAGACATGGCAATGACTGCATTGTAAGTGCGGGACACGGGTATGCTCTGAGCCCAATGATGTAGTTGGATATATACCTTTCCTTTGACTCTACCCTTTGATTTCAGATGTGTTAAGTTGATGGCGTATGAACGGTGACAACGGGTCATATGCCCTGCTTGTTCAAGGAGTTGCGACAATCTTGCTCGCATCATGAGTTGCTGAGATTGTCCTGAGGCATCAAGGTATATGACCTTAGTATAGTTGTCAGCGGATTGAAGGAGGAGGAGATTCTGAGCGTCTATGTTCAATATATCATCCTTGTTGTCTCCCCGCAAAGTCAGTTGAGTGGCAGTGGGCGATTGGTCTTGTTCTTGCCCCAATCTCATCCTGGCGATGAAGATCACCGGGATGACCAATACGGCAAATGGCAAACTGATCCGAAACATAAAATCAATATAGCGACTGAAGCTAAACATTACTTCCTTGATAACGAGGATGTCGTAGATGTATATCAGCGTAGTACCTATGACAAATAGGAATAGCATACTATAGTTCTCCTGTTTGAGTGACCATTCTTCTGTCTGAGTGGATATGATGTGGTCTTCGATCCACGACACGATCATATAAGTGACAAAAAATATAACGCTGTATCCTATGAAGTAGAGATACTTGTGCGGGAGCGGATTCTCTCCTATGTCAAAGGGCTTGAGAAAAAAGATGATAAAATACAGAAATCCTGCCCCAATCCCTGCGATGATAGATCGAGTTGTCCAAGAAGTATTATGCTGCCTAGCCCTATGCCACATTGCAACAAATATATCTATATCCTATCTACTTCTTAAACCGTATTTGTAGGTTGAGCTTGAGGAAGTATGCTCCATTTCCTTGATAAATGCTTTTGATGCTATGTCTTGTAGAGCTGGTAGTGTCAAGAAGGGTTTTTGATCTATTGAATGTTCGGTCTAAGCAGCCGACAAAAGAATGAATTTTGCTATTCAAATTGTCCTTGCTCTGTGATCTGGCCTATCTAGATGGTTTTTAACCGGGGCATTAAGCATTGACCGACACATCGATTTTAGACATTTTACTATCGAACAAAGCATGGAACAACTATAGCTATTCAGTTTCTTCTTGCGGTACATCTGGACTTCTCAGGATACTTAGAAAGTCATGTACGGCTTTGTGGGACACCACTTTGTCCTTAAAATACTCAACAGCCATTCTAAACTCTGCTTCGGTTGCTTTGAGTTGATTGAGGAGATTGGAAAGGTGCATTTTCATATGGCCTTTCTGGATACCTGTGGTTACTAAAGATCTAATGGCGGCAAAGTTTTGAGCCAGTCCTACAGCGGTGATGATTTGCATGAGTTGTTGAGCTGATGGGTTGCCCAACATTTCGATGGATCGCTTGGCGATCGGGTGGATCTTGGTAAGGCCGCCTACTGTGCCTATGGCCATGGGGATTTCTAACCAAAAGGTAAAGTGGGTTTCATCCACCATGCAATGTGATAGGCTACGGTATTGACCATCTCGGGCGGCATATGTATGTCCACAGGCCTCTACGGCTCTAAAGTCATTGCCTGTTGCGAGCACAACTGCGTCAATACCATTAAATATCCCCTTGTTGTGTGTAGTAGCGCGATAGGGATCTATCTCCGCGATGCGTACTGCCTTGGCAAATCGATGTGCAAACTGCAAGGGACTTAATCCGGCTACCTTGCCGAGTTTATGGATGGGACAAGATACAGATGCACGTACCAGTGATTCGGGGGTATAGTTGGACAGAATGCACATGATGATTTGTAGATGGCTTTGATCGCCAAAATCATTTTGGTGTCGGGCAACAAGTGTTTGGGCAATAGTCTCCAACACGGTATTGATAAAATTGGCACCCATCGAATCACACGTTTCAAATTGGATGCGAATCTGATAGTAATCCTCTTCTTCACTAAAAGAAAGTAGTTGAGCACCAAGGATGCCTCCGCCTCTTTCTACCATATTGGCCGTTACATCGCAACAAGAATCAAGGATTGCTTTTTTGTTGCTATCAAACCAACTCGACAAGATGCTGAAGTCCTGAAGGCATGATAGGTGTATCTGACCTACTTTAATGGTGCTTAACACCGTTGCCTTAAACCCCCCTCTATCCATCCAGTACCTTGCAGCACTAGCCGCCGCGGCAACGACACTACTCTCTTCGATGACCATCGGGATGGCATACACCTGATCGTTGATAACAAAGTTGGGGGCAACACTAAAGGGCATCGGAAAGTTGCTAATCGTATTTTCGCTAAATCCGTCTAAGACCTTTTGTTGTTCCTCGGAGCCATGCCAGTAACTGACCAATTCATGCATTACGGCCTCGGGATCTTTAAAGAAGTTTTCGACGATCCATTTGATCTTGCCGCGTTTGTTTAGTTTGGAAAATCCTTTTATGGTACCTTTTTTCATAGCTTTTGCTTAATTCTTAGGTATCTCATGGCAAACATATATCCATCGACTTGTCTCTGTACATAGTTGGCAAGGCTATCATAATCACCTGTGGCGTGACGCAGAAACCCTGACGCTTGACCATATACTGAGTTGAAAGGTAAACATTCATTATAATAGTAACCATCCAGATAAGATTGGATGCCTCCGGAGATGATAAATTCTTTACATACCAACGTCTTTTGCTCGGCAATAGAGCGGATAGAATCTATCATATCAGAGATGCTATGACCGACATAGCATATAGGATCTATAACCTCTGTTATGGGATCTCGAAGGCTCTCGAGCTTAGCAAAATTGGTACCGCCATATGCGCCAAACTCAATAGCAGCCAGGGGCAATTGGAGCAAGGCCTCAAGGCTGCGAGGCCCAATACCCTGACCCACTTCCTTTACGATCAACGGGTAGTCACACTGTTCAAGAAGGGACTCAATGGCTTGATATGGAGTTATGCCCACGATAGGATCACCTTCGGGTTGCAGCCATTCTTGGATTGGGTTGATGTGGACGATGAGTCCATCGGCATCGATCTTGTCCAGCATATGCCGGATTTTTAATGTTTTCTTTTGTACGATCAATTGTATTACTTGAGCGATGCCAAGGTTGGCATAAAGGGGTTGAGACCCAATGTACTGCCTTACGGCAAAATCCCCAAGGTTCTCATCACTGTCAAGGAGGGTTCTACATGACCCGAGCCCCATACCCAGACCAAAATCATTACATGCACGCGCCAGATTTTTGTTTATTCTTGCAGCTTTTTCGGTTGCTCCGGTCATACTTGATATCCAGATCGGAAATCGGAGTGCTTTGCCCAAGAAATAGCAATCAGCATGAACATGATGATTGGGAAATGTCGTTAAAGCCGGCTCATAGTCAAATCGCTGATCTCGCGAAGCGCCATGTGTGTGAGACTCAAATGCAAGATCAATATGATCTCTTTTGCGATCGTTGTCCTTTTGCTTTTTCAAGATAATTAATCATTTAAAAAAGGATACGTATCACGTTACTATTCAGGTAGGCATCATTTTGGCTAAAAAAAACACTTTCCCCGTCATATTTCCACTATTTTTTTCGCCGTAGCGCTGCTATGCCTCAAAAAATAAGCGTCATCTGACGAAAAAATTGCCTTTTTTTATCTCAAAAGCACCCTCCTGAATAGTAACCGTATCACAAGACACGATCCCTTTACGATGTACAAAGAACGTGAATTGTCAACGAATGATTCATTATTTTGTGCAAAGGTTAAGATAAAATGCAATTTCACAGCACAAATATATTACTAGTTGAAAATGAAGATATTATGGCTCATGGGGACTCCATTGACAGTACTATGATCGGTCTCATAGACTGTATGATTGCCCGGGATAGACCTAGGCTGAGTAGTTAAGAGATAACTCAAGATATAATATTCGCCGAGTTCATATCGTTTCTTTTGCCCCATGAACAAACAAGATATTATGAGAACGGCATTAATGATTATGTTGATATGCAGCTTAAGTATTGTAAGTGCACAAGTGCCACGCACGGCAGCAATCGCATACAATGAAGGGGTGCTCGCCTTCAAAGAAAAAAACTATGAAGGTGCAGTCGTGTCTTACAATAAAGCTATCATGCTGGCACCACAATACACCAAAGCAAGATATAACAGAGGCAAAGCACGACTGCGTATCAAGCAGTTTGGCAAGGCCATTGGTGATTTTCAAAAAGTCATTGAGGCAGATCCCAATAATGCCCGTGCATATATGTACAAGGGCTATGGACTCATTCAACTCAAAAAATATCCGGCAGCCATCTCTAACTATAACAAGGCTCTTGAGCTTGACAGCAATCTCCGAGAGTGTTACGCCAATAGAGGAATCGCCTTTCTCCGTGAAGGAAAGTATAAGCAAGCGGCAAGGGATTTTCAGCGTGCCCTCGAGAGCAATCCAGACAACAATGGTATCCGTTACAATCTCGCCATATGTCAGGCTAAAATAAAGGACAACAAAGGAGCCATTGAGAGTTATGGTATATTGTTGGACAACCATTATAAACCACAAACCATCTACCAATCCCGAGCGAAGCTATATCTATCCGAAAAACAGTATGCAGAGGCCATCCCAGACTTTGAGCAAGCTATCAGTATGAATGCTGAGAATTATGAGTTGTACTATTTGCGTGGATTCTGTTATATGAAGACAGATGATTTGGAATCTGCCAATAAAGATTTTGCGACAGCGATACAACTCAACCCAACGCATTTAGCATCAATCCAAAACAAAGCATATATCAGTTATCGGTTGAAGCGGTATGATGAAGCGATGACAGATTTCACTCGCGTCTTGCTGCAAAAACCCCAAGATCTCAACGTGCGTCTTAATAGAGGTCTTTCGGCATTGCAGATCAAAGATTATAGGGAAGCATATGAAGATTTTACGATGATTATCGAGCAAAAACCAGAAATGGCATCGGCGTATTATAATCGAGCCAATGCATCCATTGCCATGGAACAAAAGGGTCAAGCCTGTCAAGATATGAGGCAAGCCGCCAAGTTGGGCTACAAGGAAGCCTTTAATCAGATCCCATATTTGTGTGAATAGGAGACTCCGTGGATTTAAGTTTTTGTCAAACTCCTTAGTAATTAGGAAACAAGAGATCAAAAAGAGTCCAATGTGACTCCGTCAATTGTTTTCCCGGAATGTCAATGTCAAGGTATAAAACAGGAGTAATATTAGACGTATCTTGTGCTAGGTTAAACTAAGCCTTAGAACGATGCCTGATTTTTGTCATTTACACTGTCATACCCATTATTCGCTACTTGATGGAGCATCACATATCGGCAGATTGATGGACAAGGCCGTGACAGATGGCCAGAAAGGAGTAGCGTTGACCGATCACGGCAATATGTTTGGTGCCTTCCACTTTGTCAATGAGGCCCAAAAACGAGGCTTAAAGGCAATCATAGGATGCGAATTTTATCTAGTAGAAAATAGGCACAAACAATCATTTTCTAAAGCTAGAGGCGAACGTGATATCCGGTATCATCAGCTACTCTTGGCCAAGGATCAAAAAGGATATGAAAACTTATCAAAGTTATGTTCGCTGGGATTTATTGAAGGTCTATATGGAAAATTTCCTCGAATTGATAAGGAGTTGTTGGTACAATACACAGAGGGTTTGATAGCTACGAGTTGTTGTCTTGCTGCTGAGATACCTCGCGCCATAGCAGCAGGAGATCTGGAGGGAGCAGAAGAGAAATTAAAATGGTGGATTCAACATTTTGGAGATGATTACTATATAGAGATCATGCGGCATCGAGGTCTTGAAAACATGGACAATACAGGTGTCAGCCAAGAGTATGTAAATAAAGAGCTGCTTAAATTGGCAAAAAAGTATGATCGCAAAGTAATATGCACTAACGATGCGCATTATGTTGAGGAGGAAGATTGGAAGCCACATGATGTAATACTGTGTGTCAATACGGGCAGAAAACTTGAAGAAGAGAATAGATTTAAGTTTTCGAGTTCCGACTACTACTTTAAGACTAAGGCGGAGATGGAAGCTCTGTTTAGAGATATTCCCGAGGCTTTGGATACTACGATGGAAGTCTTTGATAAGATTGAGAGTCCCCAGTTAAAGAGGGATGTCCTGTTGCCTAATTTTCCATTACCAAAGGGATTTGATAGCCAGTCGGATTATCTAAAGTATATAGTATATGAAGGAGCCAAGCGTCGTTACGGGGAGCTTACATCCACATTGAAAGAGCGGCTTGATTTTGAATTGAGGATCATCAAGGATATGGGTTTTGATGGATACTTCTTGATCGTTCAGGATTTTATTTCGGCAGCCAGAGAATTGGGCGTTGCGGTGGGGCCGGGACGTGGATCTGCTGCGGGGTCTGCCGTGGCATATTGTTTGAAAATCACCAATGTGGATCCGATTAAATACAATCTGCTATTTGAGCGATTTCTAAATCCGGAGAGGGTGTCGATGCCTGATATCGATATTGATTTTGATGACGAGGGTAGGCAGAAAGTGATAGATTGGGTTGTTGACAAATATGGTAAGAACCAAGTAGCTCAGATCATCACTTTTGGTACAATGGCCGCTAAATCCTCAATCAAAGATGTGGCGCGTGTGATGTCTTATCCTTTGGGAGAAACGGACAAAATATCCAAATTGGTGCCTTCGAGACCCGGCACTAAGCTCAATAAAATATTTGGCAGCACCGAGAGGGAGTTGAAAGCCGCATGGCAAGGAGATGACTATTCTAATGTCATGGATCTTCTCAAAGTAAGAAAAGGCAATGATACTGCAGCTGAGATTGTCAACCTCGCCATGAAGGTCGAAGGCACAGTCCGCAATACAGGCATCCATGCCGCTGGTCTGATCATCGCTCCTGATGATATCACCAAGTATATACCCGTTATAACATCCAAGGATTCAGAATTGTTGATCACACAATTTGATGGTAGTGTTGTAGAGGATGCGGGGATGTTAAAAATGGATTTTCTTGGATTAAAGACGCTTTCTATTATCAAGGACGCCATTGAAAATATAGTGCTACGTCATGGAGAAAAAAAGCGTATCGATCCGGATGAAATTCCATTGGATGATGCGAAGACCTTTGAGTTGTTTCAACGTGGAGACATGATTGGTGTGTTTCAATTTGAGTCTGAAGGGATGCGTAAGTTCCTCAAGGAGCTCAAGCCTACGAGCATAGAGGATCTTATCGCGATGAACGCTCTATATCGACCTGGCCCAATGGACAACATTCCTGCATTTATCGCGCGCAAGCATGGCAAAGAGAAGATTATTTATCCCCATGAATGGCTCGAAGCAATCCTAAAACCCACCAACGGCATCATGGTCTATCAAGAACAGATCATGCAGACGGCTCAGATTATGGCGGATTATAGTCTTGGCAAAGCGGACATGTTGCGTCGTGCGATGGGCAAGAAGAAGGCTAAGGTGATGGAAGAACATCGCAAGATTTTTACTGATGGAGCGGTTGCCAAGGGAGTGGATGAAAGGACGGCAGGAGAGATATTTGATACGATGGCCAAGTTTGCATCCTATGGATTCAACAGATCTCATGCAGCGGCTTATTCGATAGTTGCATTTCAGACGGCTTACCTCAAGGCACATTATCCTGCCGAATTTATGGCTTCTGTTTTGACCCATAATAAAAATGATATTACTAAGCTCAATTTTTTTCTTAGAGAAACCAAACGCATGGCGATACCCGTTTTAGGACCGGATATTAATGAATCCATGCTCAATTTTACGGTTAATAAAGAGGGCGCCATACGGTTTGGATTGTCTGCACTGAAAGGTGTGGGAGAAGGCCCTGTAACTGAAATCGTAAAAGTGCGTAAGGAAGGAGGCGATTTTGTAAGTATTTGGGATCTCACCAAGCGTGTGAGCCTTAGAGCAGTTAACAAAAAGTGCTTAGAGAGCCTTGCAGAAGGAGGCGCTCTTGATACGTTTAATGAGGGCAATCGTGCCCAATACTTTGCTCCTGTAAAGCAATATGACACTGTAATTGAATATGCTGTTCGCTTTGGCAATTCGTTTCAATCTCAAAAAGAGTCTATGACCAACTCCTTGTTTGGAGATATGACGCAAGAATTGTTGCCGGATCCCGCTATGCCTAAAACAACGCCGTGGAATAAAATTGAAATGCTCAATCGAGAAAAACGTGTAACGGGCATATTTATCAGCGGCCATCCTTTGGATGATTATCATATGGAATTGACCAACTTTATAGATGTGCCCCTCGACAAGGCCGCAGATCGCAAAGAAACGATGCTTCGATTGGCGGGATTGGTTACAGAAGTGTTTCACGGAACGAATCAAAAAGGAGTGGGATATTGCAAATTCACCTTGCAGGATTATAGAGGATCATTGCAGTTCTTCTTATCCAATGACCAGTATAAACATTATGGCAAACTGGTTGACATCGGCGAGGTGCTATACATAGAGGGGATATTCAACAGAGGATATAGTGGGGACAATTACTACTTTAGAATTAAAGATGTAAAAATGCTCGATACAGTAGGCAAGACATTGACTAAATCTATTACCATTCAGATTCCAATTGAAGATTTGACCCAAGATATGGTGGATCAACTTTCTTCCATGCCTGTAGAAGGGGGGAAGCATAAGTATAAAGTATATGTTACAGATAGTGTTAATGATATTAATCTTGAATTTATAAGTGGTGAGGCGCGCATTAATGTAGAGTCAGAATTAATCGATCACTTATCGAGATTGGGGTTGTCCTATCGGCTCAATTAGAATTTGGTTGAGTAAGTCTATTCAGTTCTCGTAGGATGATCCATTATTATGTATGTGTATCAATGGCCACTCTTAGGTTTAGTCTGCTTATAATCTCCGATAAGCCTGTCTGCCACTTTCCCAATACTTAAACCCTGAATAATAATACTAAAAATAACCACTATATATGTGATAATGAGAAACGGATCTCTATTCATAGCTTGGGTGAGTGTTAAGGCCAGAGCGATGGAAATCCCTCCTCTCAACCCTCCCCAAGTCATAATCAATCCTGTATTGGGTACAAATTCGAGCTTCTTTTTATAGATTTTAATGGGTATGCTCAACGAGACAAACCGCGACATTAGAATGATCGGGATTGCTAGGATTCCTGCCAATATGTATGATTGTTCAAATGGCAGAATCAGTATCTCTAATCCTATCAACACGAATAGGATTCCATTTAATAGTGCATCCCATGTCTCCCAGAACTTATCTACATACATCTCCGTGAGATCCGACATCGAATGATCTCTTACGGTATCGTGACCCATAATCAAGCCCGCTACTACTACCGCCAAAGGCCCTGAGAAGTGCAAATATTGTGCAAACAAGTAGCCACCCATAACTATGGCTATGGTGATTAATACTTCTACGCTATAATCGTCGATACTCTTCAGCAAGGCAAATGCAATATAGCCGAGCGCCAAGCCCAAGAGTATTCCTCCGATTACTTCTTCTAGGAGCAATAACCCAATCTCGCCCATTGTGATGTGCTCCAACCCTCGTTCTGCTATGGCATATATCGTTAAGAATACGACCACCCCTACGCCATCATTGAACAGTGATTCACCTACGATTTTAGTTTCAAGTTTTTTAGGGACACCTACTTTTTTCAGTATGCCAAGAACGGCTATGGGATCGGTAGGAGAGATAAGTGCACCAAACAAAAGGCAATAGATAAAATCAATTTCCAATCCAAACAATGGAAGCAGATAGTGCATCAATGTTCCGATAAGAAAAGTCGATAATAATACTCCAAAAGTTGCGAAAGCAAGTATAGGCCCTCGCTGTACTTTGAGTTGATCAAAATTAGTATGCAATGCACCTGCAAACAACAAAAAACTCAACAAAATCTCTAATAGTACTGTGCTGAAATCTATCTGGGTGATCAAGTTCTTTAAAGGATTGGTCAACTCAGGGAACAGCCACCCCGATACGGCCAAAAGCATACTCATCGCAATTGTTATCACCATGGCACCTATGGTATAGGGCAGTTTGACAAATCGCTCATTAATATAAGCGAATGCAGCGGAAACAACGACCAGCATAGTGATAATACTAAATAATTCCATGTGGCTAAAGTAGCGTTTATTTGATGGTTTGATTGTCAATTTTGATTTATTGCTTCATATCTCGATGGCTTCAGTAGAGTGACGACCAGAAGCTGCTAAGACGAAGCAAAAAGAAGGACAGAATTAGTTGCGACGCCAGAAATAGGGTGTTAGAATCACCAACACTGTAAACAGTTCCAAGCGGCCACAAATCATCAAAAAACTCAATAAATACTTGGCTGCGGTAGGTAAATGCGCAAAATTATCAACAGGCCCGACCATCCCCATACCCGGACCGACATTGCCAATGCTTGTTGCTGATGCCCCAATTGATGTTATTAAATCCAGACCCATAAACGATAGCATACATGCTCCAAAAATAAAAAGAGAGAGATAGACAATTAAAAAAACCAATATATGTGTCATGATCTTAGGAGCAACGATTTTTTTGTTAATCTTTAGACGTATGAGTGCCCGTGGATGCAATATCCTTTTGAATTCGAGAATCGTATTGCGCATGAAGACGAGGTGTCGGATCAATTTGATACCACCGGAAGTTGAACCTGCACAGGCTCCCAAAAATAGTAGTAAAAAGAAAAAAATGGTAAACCCATTGTTCCACGACATATAATCACTCGTTACATATCCTGTGGTTGTAACAACCGATACTACATTAAAAGCAACTGTACGAAAAGCCGGCTCCCATGCCCAAGACTCCGTTTGTATCAACAAAAATGTTCCGCCAACAACGGCTATTCCAAGAATGATCATATACATGCGCCACTCCTCGTTTTCGTAAACTTTGCGAAACTTTCCGGTGATCCCAAAGTACATCACGGCATAGTTGGTACCTGTAAGAAGCATAAATATGATGATTGTATATTGGATTACGGGCGAAGTAAAATACGCTATACTTGCATTCTTAGTGCTAAATCCCCCCGTTGCCATAGTTGTCAAGGCATGGTTGATTGCATCAAACCACCCCATCCCTTCTAACATCAATAGTAGGAATAAAAACAGGGTCAGTGAGACGTACAAAAACCAAAGCGTCCGGGCAGTATCTTTGATTCTGGGATGAATTTTATCCGAGGTTGGCCCCGGAGCTTCTGCAACAAATAACTCAATTCCTGCTATACCCAAAAGGGGAAACAGTGCAACTGTCAAAACAATAATACCCATTCCACCGATCCATTGGGTCAGACTACGCCACATCAATATCGAAGGCGAAATGGATTCGATATCCTCCAATATTGTTGCACCCGTAGTTGTAAAACCCGAAACACTTTCAAAAAATGCATTGTGTATCGAGCTAATACTGTGGCTAAACAGATACGGAAGCATACCCAATACTGATATGGTCAACCAACTAATCACTACGATGACATATCCCTCTCGCTTGGTCAGAGAGGTAGTAGAACTAAATCTCAATCTCCAGATGATACCACCTATAATTATGGAAATAAAACTGGACTGGCCAAATACCATCCACTCTCCATCACCAACAACAAGGCTGAATCCCATAAGCATCAGGAGCAAGATACCCGTAAAAACCATCAGAGCACCGATAACATTGGAGATGGGTTGTAGATTGATTAACATGATTTATCTGAATAAATTATCTACTCTTCCAACAGCTTTGTTAGTGGCAAATACAATAACCTTGTCCTCTACATTGAGTACAAAATCATCATCCGGAATTATACTCTCATCCTCTCTTATCACAGCTGCAATCATCGATTGATCCGGGAGGGGCAGATCTTTTAAGGACTTTCGTGTCATCTGATTGTTTTTGTGAATCACGTATTCTATAATTTCTGCATCGACTCCTTGGATACGTGTGATCGATTTGACCCTTCCTTTGCGGACATACCTGAAAATATTGTTGGCAGCAATCAATTTTTTATTGATCAATGTATCGACACCGATTTGTTGTGAGATATGGATGTAGTCCGTGTTGTCCACAAGGGCAATCGTCTTAAAAACACCCATTTTTTCTGCAGTCAAACATGCGATGATATTGGTTTCAGAATTGCCGGTTACAGCAACTACTGCATCCATCCGATATAGTCCTTCTTCTTGAAGGAGTCCAATATTGGAGGGATCACCTTCGATAATCAAAGTATTGTTGAGAACCTCAGCCAATTTTTTGCACTGCTCCTTGTTCTTTTCGACGATTGTAAGATGATAGGTATCTTCTATCAATTTGGCAGATTGCAATCCAAGGTTTGACCCTCCGAGTATCATGACATGTTTAATCTCATGCATATTTTGACCCAATGCTTCCAATAATTGATGGCGTTGTTTCTGAGGGGTTAAAAAATAGATATGATCTCTAACTATAAGCTCCGTGTCCAATTTTGGAACTATTGTTTCCTCATTATTGCGCAAAATGGCAACAGGTTTATAGCTCAAGTGCTTGTTGTCATCGAGAATGTCGCCTATTGTTTTACCGATTAATGGTGATGAATTGCCAATGGTTATTCCATTGAGGGATATTTTGCCGTCTTCAAACTCAAAATTATCTGTTACTTCACAGTTCCGAAGCAATCGAAATATCTCATCTGCAGCAAGAGCCAATGGACAGAAGAGTTGATCGATGCCCAATTCTCTAAAATAAGCAAGTTGATGTTCAACTAGGTATTCCGAATTGCTTACTCTTGCAATGGTTTGCTTTGCACCCATTTTCTTAGCCAATATACTGGACACAAGATTGTTCTTTTCACTTGCAGTTACGGCAAGAAATATCTTGGCACTTCCTATCTCAGCCTCTTCAAGTATCTCAATTGAGGCACTGTCACCTTTGATGGCAATCACATCCAGATGTCCCATCGCATAATCGAGGACATCTTCATCGGTATCAATGAGGACAATTTGTTGTTTTTCAAAGGAGAGAAGGCGTGCTAGGTGAAAACCCATATCTCCTGCTCCAGCTATGACTATCTTCATGTGTTGTAGTCGGTAAGTCGCGGCAAATGTAGCTGAATTTGCGAATTGTTGTGGGCAATTTTGTACCTAAGGTCAATATTTGAATATCTTCAGACCCTTGTGATACAATTTTTTGTATAGATGATCGGATCACTCCACCCCGGTATGGGTTTGATGTTGTATCTTATTAAATTGTGATCAATTCGGATAGAATTGAATTATAATAATATTATCTTTCTTGCCAAAACTAGTAACTATTCAGTACCTCTGTTTTTAGACAGTAAATAGGCATTTTTGTTCCTGTCGAAGCCATATTTTTTGCAGCGTAGCATCCTTACGTAAGAAAAATCTGGCAAAGTCAGGGGCAAAAGGGCATTTTCTGGCAAAAACTTGTGGTTGCTGAATAGTTACCAAAACTAACATATCCTTTGTCTAATTTAATCTGTTAACATAAAATTGACCAATAAAATGAATTAAGAAGTATATATGAAAATACTAATGGTTTGTCTGGGCAATATCTGTAGATCACCTATTGCTCATGGTTTATTGCAACAAAAAATCAAAAGTGAAGGGTTGA
>JAJRXG010000072.1 GCA_024276375.1 Bacteroidota bacterium
CTACAATCCAAACAACCCCGGCAACCACAGCGATATCTGAGGTATATAGGTGATGAGCATGAGGACAACGATCATAGCGATGAGATAGGGTATCAAGGGCTTGATGACATCTGTTACGCCGATATGTGCGACACCGCTACCTACAAAGAGCAAAGTACCCACGGGAGGCGTGCACAACCCTATGCAAAGATTCAAGACCATGACGATGCCAAACTGGACAGGATGCATACCCAATTCCGTCACAACAGGCAAAAATATCGGCGTAAAAATCAAGACCGCCGGCGTCATATCCATAAAGGTTCCAAAGATGAGTAAGGTCAAATTTATAATAAGGAAAATCGCAATGGGGCTATGGAAATTGTCTAACAACAATGATGTTATCATCTGGGGTATGCTCTCAAATGAAAACAACCATGACATCGCCATGGACGTCGCTATCACAGACATCACCAGAGCGGTAGTCTTGCCACTCGCCAATAGAATATCCGGAAGATTCTTCATGGATACAAACCCATATGAAAAGGCCAAAATACCAGCGTAAAATACAGCGATGGCCGCCGCCTCAGTAGCGGTAAATATACCTGCGACAATACCACCTACTACAACTACCAATAGCATCAAGCTAAAGAAAGCTCGCCCGAAGTTAACCCATATCTCTCCCCATGTTGTACGCTGCCCACTCGGTATCTTATCTCTGACGACCATATATCCTGCTACAAACATAATGGACAATCCTACCAACAATCCGGGCAGATATCCCGCTAAAAACAATGCGGCTACAGAAGCGGTTCCTCCACTTGCCAAAGCATAAATAATCAATGTATTGCTCGGTGGAATCAACAATCCGGTAGTCGAAGAGGTGATATTGACGGCAGCCGAAAAAGTACGTGGATACCCCTCCTCCTCCATATGGTCTGTCATAATACTTCCGATAGCAGATACCGCCGCCACAGCAGATCCGGATATCGCACCAAACAACATCGCTGCTAGTATGTTGACATATGCAAGCCCACCGGGCAAGCGCCCTACCATAGACCGCGCCAATGCGATCAACCTCTGCGCAATACCTCCTTGCTTCATCAACTCCCCTGCCAGTATAAAAAATGGAATCGCCAACAGCGAAAAACTATCTATGCCTGTAGTCATCCGTTGACAGATCGTCGTCAATGCAGGAAGCGTATCAATGCTCAATAAAAGTGTAATGACCGTGGATAAACCGATGCTATATACTACGGGAACTCCAATCGCCAATAGCCCGGCAAATGATAAAAATAATATCAAAAGAGAAATCACTTCTATGCTCATGACAATTCAGTTGTAGGTACTACAGAATCTGTTGTCATATGATACAAACTATAAAATACTATCAGTATTCCGCTGATCGGAACAATGGCGTAAACATATCCCAAGGGTATGTGCAGTGCGGAAGACTCTTGATGCAAGGTCAATGTCGTATATACCAGATTCAACCCTCCGACAATCATCACAGCAATCGCAAATATTATAACAAGCACTTCTATTAGTATAGAAACTCGGCGTTGCAACCGATCCGACATTTTGCGATATATAAAATCCATCGTCAAGTGTTCTCTCTGTCCACTCAGATATGCCATCCCCAATATACTCATCCAGATCAACGAAAATCGAGCAAATTCTTCTGTAAATGAAGGGGAATCTGCAAGTACATATCTAGCAAATACTTGCCACAAAACATCCAATACCAACAATGCAAAAATCAGTACAAGTGCCTTTTCTATTACTCTATTTATAATATCAAATGCTTGCTTCATAATACAATTTAATAGCGAAGAATCTCTTCGATCAATGGTTTCATCAATGGATCATTTTTGGCATCCTCAATGATAGGTTGAACACCCGATCTAAACGGTTCGAGGTCGGGTTCAATAACCGTAACATTGTTCTCCTTAAGTATCTCAAAACACTCATCTACGGATTCCTTCCAATACATCTTTTGAGCTTGTGCAGATATTTGCGCTGCACTTTTGACCCAAGTCTTTTCTTGCTCCGACAACTTGTCCCAATAGATGGTACTCATCACCAATACATCTGGTATCAAGCTATGCTTGTCAAGGGTATAATACTTGCACACTTCAAAGTGTCTCGACGATACAAATGATGGTGGATTGTTTTCCGCTCCATCTACTACACCTTGTTGCAATGCAGTATATAACTCCCCATATGCCATCGGTGTCGCACTACCTCCGAGTTCATTGACCATCGCAATAGACATCTGATGATTCATTACACGGATTTTCATCCCTCGGAGATCATCGGGTTTATAAATAGGTTTTTTCCTAGAATAGAAACTCCTGCTACCGGCGTCATAATAACATAAGCCCCTCAACAAGTATGCACTACTCCGTTCCAACAATGACTCCCCCAATTCCCCTTCCAATACATCAAACAAATGCTCCTTATCACGAAACAAATAAGGGATACCAAGGACTTTGTATTCAGGCGCAAAGTTGGACATCGCCGCCGCACTAACCTTCGTGATTGCAATACTTCCGATCTGCAATAATTCGAGCACCTCTCGTTCACTACCCAATTGGCCGTCAGGAAATATTTTTAATTTCAACTTGCTATCAGATATAGAATCCAGTGCATACTGAAATCTCAATATGCCTTTGTGTACTGCATGGTTCCGTGGGAGACTATGGGCAAGGTAAAGAGTCTTGACCCCTGAATCATACCGACAACTACTCCATAGCAGCGCAATACACATACTCCCAAATACCCATACTTTTAATTTTATAAAGCTCATGGTTTTCTAATCATCGAAAAACAACTTATAGGGATAGTTCAATTAAAATCATCGTTGTTTGAACTCACTGATGATGCCAAGTACTGTTCTAACTTGATCCTCTATGCCTTTATAATCTTTGTTTTGCAATGATGCTTTGGTTATCAACTTGGATCCCATCCCAACACACGTCGCTCCTGCATCAAACCAACTTGCAAGATTGGCTCGATCGGCAGATACGCCTCCTGTCGGCATAATACTTGTCCAGGGACAAGGCCCTTTGATTGCTTTTACAAAATCCGGGCCGTAAGTACCTCCGGGAAACAGCTTTACGATCTCACAACCCAACTCCTCTGCCCGCGCAATCTCTCCAAGTGTTCCACAACCCGGAGACCACAATACCTTCCGTCTATTGCACACAATGGCGATATCCTCACGCAAGACCGGTGTCACCACAAAATCTGCTCCCAATTGCATATACAGCGATGCAGCTGCGGCATCAGTAACTGAACCTACACCGAGCGCCATCTCAGGAAGTTCTTCACTGATGTACTTACTCAATGCACCAAATACCTCATGTGCAAAATCACCCCGTTGTGTCATCTCCATCAATCTAGCTCCTCCATCATAACATGCTCGAGCTACTTGTTTACATACTTCTATGTCGCGGTGATAAAAGAGTGGTACAAGACCAGTCTCCGCCATCTTTGCAGCAACCTCAATTCTCGAAAATCTCATATGTGTTAAATTCTAAATTACAATTTGTACGTTACCTCATCGACTGACCCTCCCGGAGGCATCTCCTCGCATCAACTTTTTCACCTCATCAATGGTGACAAGATTGGCATCTCCATGAATCGTATGCTTTAGACACGATGCCGCTACTGCAAAATCCAATGCCCGTTGATCATCATCTGGATACGTCAACAACCCATATATCAATCCACCCATAAATGAATCACCTCCTCCGACTCGATCCACGATATGTGTGATCTGATA
>JAJRXG010000008.1 GCA_024276375.1 Bacteroidota bacterium
TCCGACGTGGTCAATTATGAGACCATCACTCAGGAAGACGGATCATATATCTTTGACAATCTCCAGGTTGGAGATGCGTATGTGGTTTCAATGGAGAAGAATTCAGACTTGTTAGATGGAGTTACCACCATAGACATCGTCTTAATCCAGCGACACTTGTTGGGGTTGAAAAGATTTGATTCGCCGTATAAGCTGATTGCCGCAGATACGGACAATAGTGAGCATATCAGCATCGCAGATCTTGTCATCTTGAGACGGGCGATCTTGAGGCAGATCAATCAATTTGCCAATGGACAACAATCCTGGAGATTTGTTGATGCCCAGCAGACATGGGACAATGCCTCCGATCCGTTTCCATATGTAGAACAATTGAAGGTCAATAATCTGCCCAATAGTATTACCGATGCAGACTTTATGGCTATTAAGATTGGAGATGTCAACGGCAGCAATAAAATAAGCAGCCGGATCAAGTCCAAACCGCGATCAGGTCAAGCGACTATCGCCATGCGAAATAATGGCGAATTCATAGAACTTATCAGTCAGCAAAACGCACATCTCACGGGACTGCAAATAGCGCTTGACATCGATGGAGCATCTATATCCAGTGACGATTTTCGTGACGGAATTCTGGATCTGTCGAGTGATTATATACAGCCTTTGTCCGATGGTCAAGGTTTTATTATCAGTTGGTCTGACACTAAAGATGTTGGTGTTCAAAAGGGAGATGTGTTGTTTGCTATCCGAAAAACCACAGGGGTTCAAACAGACAACCGGATCAGCATCCATCAGGAGATTCCAACTGAATGGATCACTTCTGA
The DNA here is from genome assembly GCA_024276375.1 of Bacteroidota bacterium. Classification (GTDB taxonomy): domain Bacteria; phylum Bacteroidota; class Bacteroidia; order Chitinophagales; family Saprospiraceae; genus JAJRXG01. Next base: position 819 of record JAJRXG010000008.1, read on the forward strand.
ACTGTCTGTTCGAGAGATTCAAATCATATCCGAAGAACTGGGAGACCAACAGCTTATGGTAGGCCAAGTAAGACCCAATCCATGGGAGGATAGAACACAGCTGAGTCTAGCCTTACTCCAATCCGATCTCGTTACGATAGAGGTGATGGATCTCAGTGGAAGGGTCGTACATACTATGACAAAATCATTGTCTTCAGGTAGGCATGACATTGTTCTGACGCGTGCGGACTTGGGTCAACACTTTGGGGTTTTGATGCTACGCGTCTCTACTTCACAAGAGCAATACCTACAACGAATGACCGTGCTGCGCTAGGTGCTATCTCTATGGCTTCGCTTACAGCAAAAATACTTTTGACTCAGATATGGATCGATCGACGGGTTATCCCGCAAGACTTGTGATCACTTTTTAACTTGCCGTCATAACACCATCGCCATCCAAAGCAAGGAGCTCGACATTGACGATCGTATTCAAGGCCTGACATCGATCCACGATGGATACTTTGATATAATTGTCCGTAAAACCCGATATGACACCCTGCTGTTTTCCTTTCTCAAGCAGAACGGGTCGGGTGTCTCCGAGATGCTGTTCATAAAATGTGCGCTTCTTTTTTGCTGAGATCGTTCGCAAAATCTCATTGCGTTGGCGACGTACGTGCATGGGTACTTTTTCAGACATACTTGCTGCCGGAGTATTGGGGCGTTCAGAATAAGTAAATACATGCAGATAACTGACGGCCTCATTGGACAAAAAGTCTATGGTCGCTTGAAAGTCCTCCTCTGTCTCTCCCGGAAATCCCACGATAACATCTACACCAATACAACAATGTGGCATGACTTGATGGATATGACGGATACGATCCCGATACAAACTACTGCGATATCTCCGCTTCATACGTGCCAATATGCGATCTGATCCACTCTGCATAGGCATGTGAAAGTGGGGAACAAAACGCTGAGAGGAAGCAACAAACTCAATGATTTCATCCGTACATAGATTGGGCTCAATCGAAGATATACGAAATCGTTCTATCCCTTCCACCGCATCCAATGCACGTATTAAATCTATAAATCGTTCGTTGCGTGAACCCGAAGCCACAATGCCAAAGTCTCCAATGTTAACCCCTGTGAGAACGATTTCTTTGACTCCTTGGGCGGCTATTTGGTTGGCGTTGGCAACGATGTGGGAGATATCGGGACTTCTGCTTTTGCCCCGTGCCTGAGGAATGGTACAGAAGGTGCATTTATAGTCACAACCATCTTGTACCTTTAGGAAGGTGCGTGTACGATCACCAAATGAAAAAGCCTCTTCAAATGAATTGGCTTCGATGATTTCACCCGCGCGAATCATTCCTTTGTCGGAAGACTTACTGATCCCGTCAATATAATTGAGCACATTAAATTTTTCCTTGGCGCCCAAGACGAGATCTACGCCAACGATGGAGGCGATTTCATCGGGTTTTAACTGTGCATAACAGCCGATTATGACAATACGAGCATCGGGACGTTGGCGGAGCGCCCGACGGACGGCATTGCGGCATTTGCGATCCGCAAAATCTGTAACAGAACAAGTATTCAGAACATATATATCTGCAGGATCTTCCCAATCGACAGTACCATAACCCTTCTCTTCAAACTGTCGCCGAATGGTGGAGGTTTCGGAGTAATTGAGTTTACAACCCAATGTATGAAATGCTACTGTCTGTGGTGTCGCCATATTGCTATGCAAAACTATATCAATTATTCTTGATAGTAATACCCTTGAGAGATCGATATAGTTGTCCTTGGGAGATTTGCCCGCCTCGCCGGATTAAAGCATAGATTTCCTCTTCTCTTCTTATACTGTATGCCTTGCTTACCGCAAATGTTTCTAAGTCCTCAGGAGGATCATTCTGCGCTCTTCTTATGCTCTGAGAGGTTGTAAAATCATATGATCTATCTCTTGTCGTCATCCCAACGAGGTGTAACTGTTGATCTGTACAATGGTACGCATAGATCGTCTGAGGCTCATATAGATCTATATAGATATTTTTGCTCAATATCCCTTCCCAAACTACTTCACTGAAGCTATCTATAATACCTTGCGCTATATCCTTGTCCTTTTCCTTGGTGCTCAACCACTGATCTACAGTGATTCCATTGGTTACGAGATACATAACAAACTCATCCTCCATACCTTGAAGTTCTTGGAGAGACAAGGGTCTGTATTTGGCCATAGGCATTCATTTTATTGGCAAAATTATCTTAACTCTCTTATATTAATGTCCTTGCTTGTCAAGAAATAAATATATTCTTCTGTACAATCCCGCAAAATGAAAAAATCTATCCTGATACTCCTCGTAGTTTTAATGAGCTGTCACGGAGAATCTAATCTCCCCGATTCTGAAAATTTTGATTTGATAAAAATGGCCGATGGCGTTTATGCCCTCATACATACCATTGGCGGCAAGGCTATATGCAATGCCGGAATCATTGATACGGGAGATGAAACAATCATATTTGACTCTTTTTTATCTCCTGAGGTGGCAAAGGAAATCTCTGATCTTGTAAAAAAACTACACCTTTCGCCTATACAGTATATTGTCAATAGTCATTGGCACAATGATCATATACGTGGCAATCAAATATTCTCAAAAGAAATTGACATTGTCAGCACGAGAAAAACGGTTGATTTGATAAAAACAAATGAACCTAAACAAATAATGGCAGAAAAAAACTATGCTCCAAAACAATTGGCCTATTGGGATTCTTTACGATACAACTATAAAGGAGCTCATACTGATCGGGAGTATCAAACAATCTTGTTGAGACAACCATACTATGCTGCCTTGGTAGAAAGCCATGCAATACTTGAGACACGCATCCCCAATAATCTTGTTGATAGAGAAAACAATAAAGGGCTCAAAACGAGCTGTAAAATTGATATGCTATGGGAAGGGTCACACAGAAAGTGATCTTATTCTCTACTTGCCGGAAGACAAAATAGTATTCACCGGTGATCTCGTTTTTATAGGTATCCACCCTTATTTGGCAGATGGTTATATTGAAGATTGGAAGAGCTATTTAACAACCATGGAGCGTCTTGAAATAGAAAAACTGGTGCCCGGTCACGGGAATATCGGCGATGCCAAAGATCTACGTATTATGAAGACATATATAGAAATGATCGAAGAAGAAGTACAATGGATGATCGCGAATGACATGCCGATTACGGAGGCAGCATCTATAGGTATCCCGGAACCGTTTTCGGCATGGTGGTTCGAAGACTTTTTCACACGGAACGTCCAATTTATCTATAAAACAGAGCGTTTCTCTAACGAATGACCTTGAGGCTTATCTTCATCCACTTAGGTGATTTGGAGATAAGGCGATGCTCTTAATCAGATTTTGGAGTTAAAAGAACCGTTTCTCTTCAAAAGAATACACCCTCAAACAACAACTTAGCGTTCTCGAACATTTTAAATACTATGGATATTATCAGATTGCAGATGCTCTCATGGTTTTTGGTATTATCGCTGTTGGGCAATTGGTCTTGTAGTTCCGGTTCTGAGCCACTGTTTACCATGACAATGGAAGTTGATTTTACGATACCTCCGGGTCTTAACAATTTTGATACACATTATTTTGTTTTGAGAGGTATTCCAACTTTTTACCGCAATTATGTCAATAGCAACAATGAGGTTGCCATAGGTCAAATCAATGCAAGCAGGGCATTAATGAGGGCGAGATTTGAGACGGCGGATTGGGGTATTTTTCAGGAGGTTGCTGTAGATGTGGGATTATCAGATGCTGCTGAAGGTTTTAAGGAGGTATTTTATCAAGATGTTATTAGATTTAGCGGTGTAGAAGAATTGCGTCTTTTTAGCTCTTTGTCCGAGGTAAAAGATATCTTGTCGCAGGAATTGGTTACGATACAAGTAAGACTAAATTTGAGGCGCATTACATCGCGCGAGATTAATACAAGATTGACAATGAATTTTGTGGCATATGGACCGGAATGAAATTTATGAGAAGCAATATATGGTAGAATTTGACATCCCTATTCCGTTTCCGGAGGAGATGTTGGCGATGATCGTAGATCAAAGGGAGGCCTTTGATGTGCTATTTCACAGAGGGCGGTTGCTCTCCTATTGTTTGTCAGTGGACAGGAGTCGCTTATGGGCGATTTTTGTAGCGAGCAGTGAAAGCGAATTGTTGTCTCTGATTGATGAATTACCGATGACACCATACATGGATTTTGATTATGAAGAACTGATGGTATATACATCAGTGTCCATGTTGCCGACCATGTCGTTGAATTGAGCCTGTGTCGAGATCTTTTGCCCTATATTCATTGGCGATCATCAATTTTTCTCACATCATAGATACGATGTTGATTATGCCTATGGGAGACATTTTCATTCGTGAATTTGGTCTCAGTGCCTTGGCGTATTCCTATTTAGTTTCTTCGTATGCTCTGGGTGCGGTGATATCGAGTATTTTGGCTTTTTTATACTTGGATCGTTTTGATCGCAAGACGGCCTTATTGTTTTTGTATTCGGGATTTGTACTCGGTACTTTGATGTGTGGATTTGCCCATACCTATGAGGTTTTGGTTGGTTTGCGATTTGTAACGGGTGCATTTGGAGGAGTCATCGGGGCATTGGCTTTTGCAGTGGCTTCGGATTTATACCCATTTGATGAGCGAGGACATGCCATGGGCATATTGATGGGAGCATTTTCTGCGGCCTCTGCACTTGGAGTGCCGTTTGGGTTATATTTGGCGGCGACCTATGGATGGAGGATGCCATTTTTGGTTTTGGGGGGCCTTGGTATTATTTTGCTTGGGTTGATATATTGGAAGTTCCCAAGTATTACCGGACATTTAGTCAAGCGCAATGAGGCTTCGATAGGGAGGACGATATCACTGTTGGTTACAGACTCCAATCAACTCAATGCATTGTTGCTCGGTATGATCTTAGTGTTGGGGCATTTTATGATCATTCCTTTTATTTCGCCATACATGATCCGCAACGTTGGATTCAGCCAGATGGATGTAACCAAGATATTTTTGCTTGGAGGAGTAGCGATGGTATTTTCTGCACCACTTGTGGGAAGACTAACAGATCGATATGGCGTCATGCGCGTATTTACCATTGCGATATTTCTTTCCTTTATTCCGACATTGGCCATCACATACATGCAAGCTGAGCCTATCTGGTACGCTTTGATTTTCACCACTTTGTTTTTCATATTTGCCAGTAGTCGTATGATCCCTGCCAATACCATGATTACGGCATCTGTGGGCAAAGAAAACAGGGGTAGCTTCATGAGCATGAAAAGCGCTTTGCAGCAGTTGGCCATTGCCTTTGCTGCATTGATTAGCGGTTGGGTCGTTTATATCGGTCCCGATCACTTGTATCACCGTTATCATTTTCTGGCCTATATCTCCATTTTCTTTTGTCTCATCTCTATCTGGTTGTGTGCACGATTGCGCGTGGCAGAAGGTAATTAAGATTAGTTTTGTTCTTTGTTCTGTCAAGTATCATTGTTCGATCAAACGACGTTATAAGTAAATTTAAGAGACTATAATCCTATTTCTACGCTGTCTAAAAAGTCATCTAAATGAAGCAGATGAAAAAAAATTGCATCCTCTCTCTTATAGTATTCGTTGTATTGGGAGGTTGTACAAGTACAGACATGGGTTCACCTTCCTCGCTTCTTGAACCACGTCACAAAGTAACGCTACTATTGAAGTCTCATACTCCATATTGTGGTGGTGCTAAACCCAATGCAATCAATCAAAAGGGATATACCCAACCTCTGGACTCTATGATCTTGATCGTACAAAGGAAGAATATGGGTGACATATCTACCCAAAAAATGTGGAAGATTATATCAGACCAAAATGGCCATGTGGATATCATGATACCTAATGGAGAATATTGGATATTGTTTGAAGACAAAATTCACTCACTGGATTCTTTCTATAACAAATCTATTGCAGGGTTATCTTCTTATTTTCAGCCCATGGACGTTGAGTGTTTTCAAAAATGGCAACAAACTCCTGAGAGCCGCTTTGAAGTTCAGAGTGATACGACCCTCACCCTTACATTAAAAAAATACTGTCATACGGGTTTTAACCCTTGTTTGCTTTACATAGGACCTAAACCAAAATAATAGGTTACTATTCAGGAGGGTGCTTTTGAGATAAATAAAGGCAATTTTTTCGTCAGATGACGCTTATTTTTTGAGGCATAGCAGCGCTACGGCGAAAAAAATAACGGAAATATGACGGGGAAAGTGTTTTTTTTAGCCAAAATGACGCCTACCTAGATAGTAACAATAATAGACATGATAATAAATCCTAGAGGCAACAACTTTTTAAGTACCTCTGAGTCCATATTGCCTTAGTAACTAAGATGCATCGGTTATCAGATTGTCCAAGTACACTTATGAGGTTGTCGGGCATACTGTCTTGTGTCATTGATTATATCATATCACAAGCACTTCTTTCAACCATACATTTATTATGCGATTAGAACCATTTTTTTACTCAGCATATGAAACATTAAGGATTTTTTTTTCAAATGCCCTTCTGATGATACCCGCAGTATTCTTTGCGCCCAACTTAACAAATAACCTCTTGCGATGAGTGATCACTGTATGAGGGCTGATGAAAAGCATATTGGCTATTTCCTTAATGGTATATTCATGGGCAATCAGATCCAGAATTTCTTTTTCTCTTCTTGATAAATTTTGATTTGCTCCTTTCATTACTCTATGATTTAAAAGTAACCATCCAGTTAATTGTTACAATTTCCTATCTGTACTTCTAATGCAGCACTGTTAGATACCTCAAAATCTTTATAAAGTTCGACCATTTGTCCGGATCTGAAAACAGCATTAGAATTTACCCCGACAGGAGCCATATCGTTGGTTTTAACCAAGATGTTGGCTTCATAAGTTCCAGTAGCAGGATTGTCTGTCACCGTCAATGTATCCGGACAAGAAGCATCAAATCGGAAAGTATAAATACCTCGTCCATGAGTACCCACGATAACAGTCTTGTCCGACATTCTATAACGGAGCATATCTACCCGTACATTGGCAAGTCCCGTATTGGTAACTCCCCAGTCGGTTGAGGCTCCATTAAGATTGTCGGTTGACCAGATGCCAAGACTTGTTCCGACCAACGCATGATCATTATTGGCAGGTGAGAAGATACCCCATCGCACGGGCATGTCGGGCAAATTGCCTTCTACATTGTTCCACGACGTTCCTCCATCTGTAGATTCCCAGACACTGGCGATCCCATAATTGCTATACGTTACGAGCAAATGGTTAGAATTGCCCATTTCTACATCGATGGAGGAGACCCAACCTGCTGAAGGAAGTCCGGTACTAATATCGACAGATGTCAATGAATTGCCAGTGTTTGCACTACTGATTTTATACACTTTGGCCCCATCTGTTCCCACATAGATGGTAGTAGGTGTATTGCGATCCACGCGGATGGTAGTGGCTTGTTTTCCTCCGAGCGCGGCTCCATTCACTGCAATACCATCACTCAACACGGGGTTCATCGAACCAATACCTGTCACTCTACACAATTGATCCACATCAGATGCGGAATAGAGGATATTATTGGTATCATCATAGTCCGAGGGATTGATAAATCTTCCAGTCTGTGGTGTAGGTGAGATTTGTGTTTTGGTGGCCCACTCATCAGTTGTCTGCGTAAAATCATTGTAGATATAGGCTCCAATTTGCACCATGGGTTCATTCTGATCAATATGACAAAATGATCCGTCTCCTCCGATAGCTTCAGAAGTATTCAATCCGCTGGACGCATCCCAATCCTGTGTACCGTTGTCCTGCAATCCAGCAATATACTCTTCGGCTCCCGATGTCGGACTGATATCAACGGCATACATCTGTGACACATTGTAATCACTTACATGATGGACAAAATCCGGAGAAGCTACTGTAGCATCCCCCGCATTATTAGAATAATATACTCCGCCATCAGTACCAAAAACCACTTCGTTTGAACTACCCGGACGAAAAACAAAAGTATGGTGATCTGCGTGGATTTCTTTATCACATGGCGCAATACTCTGATACCAAGATCCGATATGTTGCGTGCTGGCAAAACCATCTATCGTTCGATAGACATCGATCCCTCCCAATAGAACCAGATTGGGATTGGTTGGGTGGACGGTCATACATAGATCATAAGTCGCTTGTGCCCGTGTAAAGTGATCTGTTGGGCTGGGAGTGCAAGTCTGTAAATCGTAGTTTTTAGGAATTGTTAGATTGGTCCAAGTCGTACCACCATCCACGGTCTTGATCATATATTCTATATCTTGATTGCCGGCACCATTTTTGCCCGTTACGGCATATACAGTATTGGGATCGCTTGGAGCGAGAGCAAATACTGTTCTTTCAGCATTGGCGAAACCATTGGCACTTGCGTCGTATTTTTTGACAAACTTGCTTATGCCATCACAATTGACATCGGTACACCGATATATATCTCCTGCTTTGTCCTGAAATGCATTGGTCCCGGAACTTGCCCAAAGGGCGTTGTTCGCATCTATGCCCACATCATCAACGCCCGGCACATTGCCAGCATCGTTATTGGGCATCACTTGTGTCCATGTAGTACCGCCATCCGCAGAACGAAACAACCCACTCATCCCATAAAAAGAAGATGATGAAGGATCGGTCAACTCACTTCCAATATATTTTCTTACACAGGCAGCATATATGACGCTCGTACCACTCTCATTGCGAACCACAATCTCATTGACATATCTAAAATTAGAAGTACTGGAGAGTGCGCTCCATGTGCCTCCCCCATCAGTTGACTTAAAAATACCTAGTCCTGGAGTGACACTCGTGTAAGACTCACCTGTCCCGGCATAAAATACCATAGGATTGTTTGGATCTGATACGATGGTCGTTATGGTAAGATTATCTAAGAAATCGTTGATTTTTGTCCACTTGGAACTGGCATTAGTAGCGTCTTCATTTTTCCACAGTCCACCTGATACACCACCCGCAAATATCCGTCGATTTGTATTGTCATTGGGATCAAACATGATGGCTCTAGTCCGTCCACCGATATTCATCGGCCCCTTATTCGTCCATGAGACACCCGATATTGCCGCTTTTCTACCTTTGTTTTTCTGAATCCACTTGTCCGTAAAATCTTTAGCTTTTAGCAAACGCTCATACGGAACAAAACCGAGATTTGGATCTTTGGTCATCTCAATTTCTTGCTTAAACTTGGCCATCAATCGCTCTTTCTTTGATATCTCTGTTTTGTTTGTTGTCCCGTCAAAGATCTGACGATGATAATTCAATGTCAAGATAATAGCCATGGCCAAAGATATTCCACCAACAAGAATAGTTACATGTGTGACTCTCATATAGATATGATTTATATATACCGTAAAAAATAGAAATTAAGTGATGTCAAATATATCAATACAACCTAGCAAAAGCTCCTTCATGAACATATACAAACTATATACAAGTGAAGAAAATCAGGGCGCAGAAATAAGATTCTTTGGTCATCTAAGCAAGAACTCAATTCGGCGAGATCTATCATTGCCAATTGACTTATATGTGTATCTATCAATATGAAATGTAGGGACTCTTAGTACAATCGATAACCGCCACAATTAAGACAAGTAACTAATGATGAAAAAATCCTCTACCTATCGATGAGTTCTGTCCGAAGTTGTGGACGCTGCATATAATGACGATACCCTCTATGGGCATATCACTCCAAATGATACGGTTCTACTCTGGCTCTTACAGCGATCTGATCGAACCCCCAAACTGGACAAAAAATAAAGACAAAAAATGAATAGAGGGTTCTCTCTAAGCAGATTTGTACATGTAAAACGGAAGTTTTTGAAAGGCGCCGGGACAGTGTTTTGCAGTAAGCGAAAGAATACCAACACAGAAGAGAAACATGAAAAGGAAAGATTTATCAAGACATAGGGGTGGAATACGGTGAGAATGATTTTTTAAGAGCACCTGCAGTAACAAAGTTGCCAGACAAAAGAAAGATTGTACCCAAGGATCATGAGGCAACTTACGGATCTTTAGACAGATCATAGGTCTCTGATATACTCATCTAGGTTCTTCCTGTTGATTTTGAGTTTTTTCTTTAATCTGTATTTGCTGATGGTCACAGAGGATGGCTGAACATTGGTAATGCGGGCAATTTCCTTATTGGAAAGCCCCATTCTGATAAAGCTACAAATGCGCAAATCATGAGCAGTCAATTTTTTATGACGTCGAGATAAAATATTTAAAAATTCTGGCTCTAATTGTTCAAAAAATGTTTTGAATTCAAGCATAGTTGAGTCTCCCTTCTGGATCTTGGTCAGCAATTGGATGATTTCTTGATTGGACATTGAAGCTTGTTGGTTTTGAGCTTTACTTATCAGAAGGTCTATGACCTTTTTCTTTTCTTCTTCTTTGAGCTTTTCGATTATTAAAGCTCTTTGTAATTGATTCAATTTATTAAGGCTTTCTTCTCGGTTTTCTTTTAGTGCCATTTTCTCTTCTTCTACCTGAAGCAACTTCGTAAACCAAAATTTTCTGTAACCTATATAAAAAAGCAAAGCGAATCCACAAAAAGTAAGGAAGTTGATCCATTTTGAGCGTGTGCTCTTTCTTTTAAGCCTTGCTTCTTTTCTAAGGATTTGATCTTCGAAGACGGTAACCACACCATTTATGATTTTTTGATTTTCATTTATTGCTACTATAGTATTGTTTAGACTATCTAGGTAGGTGGCTTTTTGTTGTATGTCTTCTACCTTGTCATAGTAGGAGACATACTGTTCAAACAATCTTTTACGTAAGTAGGGATCATCTTCAGATTGAATAAGTACTCCCGATTTTGCCAAGAGGTGTTTTGCCGAATCGAGCATATCAAGCATTTGGTATGATTGGCTTTTTTGCAAATATGTATCTGCCAATACCCATCCATAGTTAACCCTTATGGCAGCTTCCTCTGCGAGATTGAGATAGTATAGAGCTTTGCGTGGATCAACCGCACGATTCTCATTGGCTGCCTTGATGGTCATGGCCATAGCATATGAAATCCAATATTCAAAATATGTGGTATCGCTTTTGGACAATTGAATGACGCGATCTATATATTGCGCATAGTCGGAATAGTCTTTTGTATTCAGATTATTGTAAAAACACTGCAGTGACTGTATGATGTAAAAAGTATCTCTGATACTATGAGCTAGGGATAGAGCATTTTTGCAGGACAAATCAGAGAGGCTGTCGAGGCTGAGATTTGAAAACATTATTCCTTGGGATAGATATGAATTGAGAAGACCAATTGTATCATCACTATCACGGGAGAGTTTCATGGCTTGGATATTGTGTTCGTAAGACGCCACATAGTCCAATGAAAAGTCATACAATTCGGCAAGATGATCATGGGCATCAATCTGAAGTTTTTTGTTGTGTATCCTTTGGGCTAGATTTAGGGCTTTTTTAAAATATTGTTCTGCCCGTCCATTGTCTCCATCGTGATACATAAATTCACCTAGGAGAATCAAAGCACTGCATTCGCCTTGAGCATCCTCGATCGTTCTAGCCAATTGGAGGGCTTCAATTATTAATATAGAGTCTTCCCAAGACTCGTTGTTCGACCATGACTTTAGCAATTCATCTACTTTCTCCTTTCCCTCAGGGAGGTTTCCCTGATTGATTTTTTCACTCCTAACATTTCCTGCCATGCATAATACGAGTGACCATAGTATCATAAGCGAAAATCTATAGCACAACATAGGATGGCTGTTTTTTCATCGGACAATGGTTAGTTGACATGGCCAATTTGTAAGTAAAGAAAGATCATAAAACAATATCTGAGCACGCTCCCAAAAACTCACTACACCAAAATGCTTCTTTTCGCCTGCCTGTTGTGTGCAACTTTTGGTTACTATTCAGGTAGGCGTCATTTTGGCTAAAAAAAACACTTTCCCCGTCATATTTCCACTATTTTTTTTCGCCGTAGCGCTGCTATGCCTCAAAAAATAAGCGTCATCTGACGAAAAAATTGCCTTTTTTTATCTCAATTGCACGCTCCTGAATAGTAACAACTTTTGAACATTTACTCAATTTGTGCGACTAATCATTAACTCAGGCATCACTATATCTCGAAAAGTTTAAATCTCATCCAAAATAATTCATTTTGTGAAAACAGTCAGATTCCTACGAGGGATCATATCTCAATCTTGATCAAAGTCCAATGGCGGAGGACCCGATGGTATCATAGCTTTGTACTGGTAGTCACCTTTGCGTTTCTTAAACTCAGCTTGAATATCCTCGACCAACTTAGGATTTTCGTATAAATCAACCATAGTCGTCGCGAGTGCCTTGGCGGCATAGATCATGCCTTTGTGTCCTATGGACATACCTCCACAAGCGACCACCGCCCACGAGTGCCAAGGAGTACCTTTGGGTGCAGTAGTTGCTCCCAATCGAATCGTCGGAACATTCCAACTGACATCACCGACATCTGTCGATCCGCCCATCGGATGCTCTTGGGTCTCTTTAAGTGGCTCAATCAGGGATTCAATCCCAACAACATCACTATTGGTAGCTTCTTGAATCTTCTTGGCAAATTCTTGCTCTTCTTCTGTATAAGAGATAGCGCCCAATGCTTCGAGGTTTTTTTGTAAGGCGGCACCACCTGTCCGATTGACAAGAACTTCATGAATACCGGAAATAAGGCTGATTTTATAGTCCACATTGGCCATTAATGCAGCACCTTCGGCGATCCGTTCTACTTGTTTCCAGACCTTGGTCATGCCTTCGCGCTTGGTATCCCGAACACGTGTCCATATCTTGGCATAATCCGGCACTACATTAACGACATTACCGGCATTCTGGATGTGATAATGAATACGTACCGTCGGTTTTATATGTTCTCGATAATAGTTGATCCCCGTTGTATAGAGTTCTAACGCATCAGAAGCACTCCGCCCATTCCAAGGATCGGCAGAGGCATGAGCAGACTGACCTTCATATTCTACTAAGAAATCCACCATGGCCAGACTACTCTGAACATTGGCCGCAGTACTGGCACTGGGATGCCAATCCATAACGACATCAACATCATCAAAGAGTCCTGCACGGATCATCCACAGTTTGCCAAAAAACTTTTCTTCCGCCGGCGTTCCATAAAACCGAATGGTGCCCTTGATATGGCCATGGGCGATGAGTTCCTTAATCGCCGTAGCTGCACCGAGCGATGCCACACCAAACAAATTATGGCCACAACCGTGACCCGGTGCATTTTTATGAAGTGGATCCTTATATGGAACCGTTTTTTGTGACAACCCGGGCAGGGCGTCAAACTCTCCCAATATCCCGATCACGGGTCTTCCAGACCCATACTCTGCTATAAGTGCCGTCGGAATCTCTCCCACGCCTCTGGTCACTTTAAATCCCTGACTTTTGGCATATGCTGCCAAGGCCTCTGAAGATTGATTTTCGCGAAAAGCGATTTCTTCATAACTCCATATCTGATCGCTCAATTTGGTAAGTGCATCGTATTTGCTGTCAATAGAAGCAATGACAGATTTTTTATGGTCATTTTCTATCTGGCCATAGACCGATATCTGAAGGCATAAGAACAGCGCAAAGAACAAAAGCAAGGATTTCATAGTTTCTTGTTTTGGAATTGTTGATTATTCAATCTTTTAGATTTGTGGGTCTTCTAAACTCACTGGTGGCTTTCCATTGTGGCCATTCGGTAGAGTTGGCCAATCTCCACCCCACATTATAATACAATTGTGCGTCCTGAACGACACCTCCCATATCCCATGTTGCTGCATCGTATTCATCACTGGGGGCATGATAATTTTTGGCGGTATATTCATCTTTTTTAGCTTTGCCATATTCGATTCCGTGTTCTACATGGTCATATCCTCCTTCGCCAAATAAAGCCGGAATGCCCACTTTTGCAAAGTTAAAATGATCGGATCGGAAGAAATACCCCTTCTCCGGTTCTTGATCCGGCAAGACGTAGCGATTTTGCTTGGCAAGTTCTTCCTCCGCGATTTGATCCATATCCGAATGCCCGATACCGACGATCTGAAAGTCTTTCATCTGTCCATTGGGATTGCATCCATCAATATTGATATTGGCAACAATCTGATCATTGGGAACCACGGGATTCAAGGATAGATATTCTGATCCTAAAAGCCCTTGTTCTTCCGCTGTCACAAATGCAAATAATATCGATCTTTTAGGTCTATTTTTTTGATCAACAAGGTTCTTGGCGATGGCCAAGACAGTTGCCGTACCACTCGCATTGTCCAAGGCACCATTATAGATAGAATCCCCATCTACAGGGGCACCGACTCCGATATGATCCCAATGTGCAGAGTATAGTATAAACTCATCAGGATGTTCGCTTCCTTCTAGGTATGCAAGCACATTATCAGACTTGTCGCGCTTAATAGTATTGTTGAGAGCCGTAGATATAGTCGCCGACATATCGACTGGTTTGAATCCCGGAGTACGGGCGTCTTTCATCATTTGACTGAGGTCGAGATTACAAGCAGCAAACAAGTCTTTGGCCATATCTAGATGTATCCAACCTTTAAAATCCGCCCCTTGCTCAACACTTTCTTTTTCGAGGCCCAATTGTGCCCCTGTCCAACTACTCTGTACTACAAACCATGGATATCCCGCTGCATGCTTCTCATGTATAATGAGCAATCCGGCGAGTCCTTGTCGATCGGCTTCTTCATATTTATAAGTCCATCGACCATAATAGGTCATTGTATTGCCTTTAAAAAAATCCTCCCGCTCACTACCAAACCCGGGGTCATTGACCATCACTACAGCCACCTTGCCACGCATATCGATACCTGCATAGTCATCCCAGGAGATCATGTCATCCTTTATACCAAAGCCACAAAACACAAGAGGAGCCTCATTGATTTTAATACTTGAAACAGTTTTTTGGCATTGAATGACATAGTCTTGACCAAATTGATATGTCCGATTGCCAGTAGGAGTCTTTATTTCCATCGGCTCGGCAATCGAACTGGTGATTTCAACCATAGGGACAGACTGAGTAAAGGATCCGTTGTTGGCTGGTTTTAGATCCAATGCCTTGCATTGATTGACAATGTAGCTGACAGCCATTGGATCTCCGAGCCCAAAGGGCATGCGACCCAGATATTTGTCGTCAGCGAGCTCTTGGATATGAGGTGTAATATCTTGGGCAGTGATACTTGAGGGTGGCTCAAGTTGACCTTGCATGGAACACGAATGATAAGTAATCACCGAAGTCATAATTGCAAGCACAAGCATTAGGGAGGCTCTGATCGACATAGTTCTACGTTGGTTGGTGACGATAAAAGTAGAATAAATATTCATTCTGAAGAGAATATTCCCCTAGTCAAGTGCTAAGAGATCGAAAAGAGAATTTCCTTTGTGTTTAGTTCTTGAATGAAAATGCCTTATTTTTCAGAAAATTGAAGCACAACAAAGACACATACACGGCATATTGCACTACGAGACATCTCCCTCTCTTTTACCAACCATGGTATTTGGATGCCGTATGTGCTGAAGGTTCTTGGGATGTAGTGATCGACAAAACTCAAAATGAGATCCGGGGACTGTGGCCTTACTATATCAAACGCAAGTGGGGTCAGTCCTATCTGACACTTCCTCCATTGACACCGTATCTCGGTCCATGGGTCGTCCCTCCGGTAGCAAGCAGTAAGCAGTCTTCACGTCTGAGTTACGAGAAGAAGGTCTTGTCGAGCCTTTTTGATCAGCTCCCTTCACACCTATTGATGACCTCTCAATGGTTGCCGCAGTATCACAATTGGCTTCCATTGTATTGGAAAGGCTGCCGGCAGACAACGCGCTATGTATATCGCATTGATTTGTCTTTATCGGTAGAACTTCTGATGTCTCAAATGGCCGACAATCAACGCAATCACGTCCGTCAGGCGCAGGCAAGCAATGAAGTAATCCAAGGAAAGGATTGGGAAGAGCTCTGGCCTATGATTGAAGATACATTTGGCCGTCAACGAGAGATTGTTCCATTTCAAAAATCCTTATTACATCGTATGGATGAGGTACTGGCCAATCATAATGCGAGAGATATACATGTTGTTAAGGCGGACAAGACCATAGATGCTTTTGTATATGTGGCATATGATAGAGATGTAGCTTATATGATGATGACGGGACGCAGATCACAGAGTTCTTCCGGAATCACAGCGATGCTCGTATGGCAAGCAATACAGGAAGCAAAATATAGAGGATGTAAAACCTTTGATTTTCAAGGCAGTATGATGGAAGGGATCGAGCAGTTTTTTAGATCTTTTGGAGGTGTTATGACGCCATACCACAGGATCACCCATACACCAGGCAAGTGGTCAGAATTGCTATTGCGCGCAATCAACAGGATATAGATGTTGCAGAGAGCCCTCATTGTATATCGTGTTGACAAAAGCGTTGAGCATAACATCGGCGTTATCCACAAACTTCGAGGCCAAGTCAATGGATTGAGCAAACAGGGGATACACGTTGATTATGTAGTGCATGATGATAGGGGGATTTTTCTGAATCAAGATAGGATTTACACCCGCCCACAATGGGAAAATAGCAGTTTGTTTAAATATCTTTTTTGGAATCACCTCAATACTATTGACCTCAGTGCTTATGACCTCATATTGATTCGATATACGCTGATGATAAAACCTCAATATCAGTGGTTGAGAAAAGTTAAAACTCAATATCCAACCTGCTTGATCGCTATGGATATGCCTACATTTCCGTATGCGGGCGAATGGAGTGGGCTCATGGGATACTGGGGTTTGAGATGGGACAACAAGAACGCTAAGGATTTATCCCGCTGGGTCGATGCAATGATACATTCGGGGTCACACCGGGAGATTCATGGTGTCCGGACGATCAGAATAGGCAATGGGATTGGCAAAGATGAAATCGGCAATAAGGTTGAATTTGTCTATGATCATCAGTTGCAACTTATAGCCATAGCCAAATGGAGAGATTGGCATGGTCTAGATCGTCTCTTGGAGGGGATGCAAGTGGCTCGGCAGGCTTATACTACGAGCCGTGTACATCTCCATGTGGTTGGAGTAGGGGATGCGCTGGATGGTCTAAAGCAGATGGTCGATAGATATAGACTTGATGACGATGTGACCTTCTACGGTATGCTATACGGAGATCAATTGAAGGATCTCATGGATACAATGCATCTGGGTATTGGTACACTGGGTTTGCATCGCAAGGGAGTCTTTACAGATAGTTCTCTAAAGCACAGAATGTACTGTGCGAGAGGACTTCCCTTTGTCCTGAGTACACTGGATATAGATTTTAGTAGCGACTTGAACTTTGTGAAATATGTCTCACAGGATGAGCAAGCCATATCGATTGATAAGCTATTTTCTTTTTATCAACGTTTGGATAAGGAATCCATACGAAAATCAATGCTGGCATTTGCAAAAGCCAATTTACTGTGGGAGGTCAAGATGAAACAATTTGTATCCGCCTTGTGAAAAAATTAGATATATATATCATCAAGAAGTACCTCTTGACATTTTTTTTTACCGTAGTGCTGATAACGGTCGTTGCTATTGTGATGGATACCAGTGAGAATATGGATAAGTTCATCACCCATGAGCTTTCTTTTTGGACAGTACTCAGAGATTACTATCAGTATTTTGTCCCGTGGATCAATGGAGAGCTTTGGCCGTTGTTTGCGTTCTTGGCCGTGATATTTTTTACTTCGAGACTTGCGCGGGATTCTGAGATTGTGGCCATGTTGTCAACCGGTATGACGTACAACCGCATCCTGAGACCGATGTTAGTGGCCGCTAGTATTATTGCTGTATTTCATTGGATTGGTGAGAACTATGTAATACCGAGGAGTACTGTACATATGAATGATTTCAAAGGGGAGTACATTCGACCATCTATGAAGCGGACAACCATGCGCAATATCCAATTCTCTATCAATGGGCAAGATCAGATTTACGCTTACTTTTATCAACCTCGCGATAGTCTTATTGATATATTCCGTATGGAACATTACGATGAAGAGGGACACCTGACAAGGATCTTCAAGGCAGACAAGCTCGAGTTTAAACAGCCCCCCAATACTTGGACGGCCAAAAGCTATGAGATTAGAACCATAAATGATCTCAAAGAGGAGATTGTCTATGGGAAGGGAAAGGAGATGGATACGATTATTGCAATCCGACCCTCAGACTTTGTGAGGCACGCCAAGGAGATGGAAAATATGGCCACTCCGGAGCTGCGAGCTTTTGTGGCAAGAGAGGAGATTAAGGGCTTGGGCAATACTTCTACCTATAAGATAGAATTGTATAAACGTACTTCGGCACCGTTTACCATCATCATTCTTACGATTATCGGAGCGTCTATCGGAACGCGCAAGGTGAGAGGCGGATTAGGTATGCACCTGGCAGTGGGTGTAGCACTTGGGGCACTATTTGTTGTGGTGAGCAAATTTTCAGAAACCTTTGCGAGCAATCTTTCCTTTGCCCCCCTGTTGGGCGTATGGGTGCCTAATTTACTGTTTGGCCTACTGTCCCTATATCTATTGTCACGAGCACAAAAATAAGTTTCAAAAAATATTGAAAATAAATGTTTAAATAAATTATATAATTTGTTGTTATTCAACATATTATGATTTTGTTTGTGTCTTACGGTTTGCACTTGAGACATTTTGTTTAACAATAGATTGATTTTTGTTAAACAAGAGTATATCTTCGGCTTGTCAAAAAACATAGATTATGCACTTGATGACCAAAATAGATTTCAACAATTCATTTTATGAGTTGACACCATCTCTTAATTCTTTTGCTTACAACTTAACCAAGGATGTAGAAGAAGCAAAAGATCTGTATCAAGAGACGGCTTTCAGGGCGATTACCAATAGAGATAAATTTAAAGCTGGGACAAATCTCAAAGCATGGCTTTTTACCATCATGAAGAACATTTTTATCAATAATTATAGAAAGCGCTCGAAGACCAACACGATCATGGATAGTACGGACAATCTGTACTTTTTGAATTCCTCTGAAAATGCCATAAGCAATGGAGCCGGGACGAATCTGATGATGGATGAACTGACTACGATGATTCACAAGCTTGAAGAATCTATCAGAGTGCCTTTTGAGATGCATTATCTCGGATTTAAGTATCAAGAGATAGCTGACAAACTCGACCTGCCACTTGGGACAGTGAAAAGTCGCATTTTCTTTGCACGTAAGGAATTGAAAAATCAGATTCAAGGTCAGTATGGCAATCTCACAACGATCAGAAGCAAGTTGTCAGCATAATATAAGTTTGTCATTCATAACTATATTGTACGATAATGGGTTCTTCAAATGTGTTGGTACCATAAAATCGTTTATTTTTCGTATCAACGGAGAAAAATCCCCATAAAGGAATATCTAATTCAAACA
>JAJRXG010000073.1 GCA_024276375.1 Bacteroidota bacterium
ACCATTATGTCTGGATTGAATAAAAATTCTACCGTCAGGAGTAATCGTGTATTCTGTAAAACTTCCAGCGAATCCGCCAAACGAGCCAAGGGTAATCTTGTCGGGATTATCGTAAGTCATAGGAAGCGAAGATCTACAGCTTGAGATGGATAGGAGGACACAGAGTGTCGCGATAGGCAGGATGATTAGCTTAAGCATAGCATACACATTTTTCATTCGTTTCGTTAAGTTTATTAATATAAGAAATCACTTGTGATTTATAGAGCGAAATCAAGAGATGATACATTGAGTATATTGTAATAAACATTGTCACCGATAAATATTGGTGTAAAGTACGAATGATTTAATTTCGTAAGAGGATATGAATGAGATGCCATTGCAAGAAAAAAATTTACAGGATCGCGTGAGAGATTACTATCGAGGCGAACGGGTCAGCAATGCCTTGTTGTTTGTGTTGGGTTCAACGGCGATTACTTGGACATTGTTGCTTTATTTGTGGCGGCATGGACAGTTGTCTTCAGGGATATTTTTTAGCAGTGTTCCTTTGGCGGGTTTTCTTATGGCAACAGGGGCTTATCGTTTTATTCGGAGTTTTAATCGTTACAAAAATGCCCAAGATCAGATTTCAGGTGAGGCCTTTCTTTTACAGAAGGAACTACCACATTTGGAAGGAAGAAAGTCGCGATTTGTCGAAAAGCGTAGGATCAATCTCACAGGATTAATTGTTGGATTTGTATTGATCGGATTGGCGCTTTCGTTGCAGTGGAATCACTTGTGGTTGGGTACGGCTATTAGTGTCACGATTTTTTCGAGTCTTTTGTTGGTTTTTGATTTATTCGGACAGTTTCGAACGGAGGAATTCCTATACCATCTGAATAAAAAACAACAGAAGGAATAACTGTACAGTGATGAAGCCAAATTTTGGCTAAAAATATCCTTATAGTTGTACATACTGGCTCGATTTCATTTCTGATGCAAGAAGACTTGTGATACTCGCTAAACAGCACATTTTATATGCCCGTGATCTATCAGTGGGCAATAGTCGAAAAGTATCTCCTGTACTCGCTACATGGCATTCTTTCAAAGTCGCAAACTAAAAGAGGTGAGACATTATCCCACCTCTACTCAACTACTAAAACCTATTTAGAAAGCAGTGATTCGTCTGAGAATAGACTTCACTGACGGATACAGTTACTTAGACCTATAATAACATCACTAAGTTTCTGATGCTCATTGATAAATCAAAGGTCTATATTGATCAGCGATGCTTGAATGGGGTTAACCCCAAAATTGCTATGTGGGGTTTTTCCAAAATTTGGGTCACCGCTTAAACTAATTGTTTGGTATTTACTTTAGGTTTGTTTGTCGGGACGTTGTCCATTGAAGATTTGGTTATGAAAAAATGGAAAACCCTTGGATCGCAGTATCTTTTTAAGCGTCCACCTTGGTTGACGATCAGAGAGGATCGCTTAAAGATGTCCAATGGTGATGTTATGGAATCATATTATGTGTATGAACACCCCGATTGGATAAGTGTAATCGCAATCACTAAGGATGGACAAATGATCATGACCGAGCAGTATCGACATGGTTTGGGAGAAGTGTGTATCGAACTAAGTGCGGGTGTTGTTGATGAAGCGGATGAATCCCATCTCGTTGCCGCTAAGCGAGAATTGTTGGAAGAAACTGGTTATGGAGGAGGGAAGTGGGAGTTATGGACGATCAATAGTGCCAATATAACTGGCATTCGTAAGAACATGAAAAATCAACTTATGGGATTATATGACAAAATAATGCTAAGAAAAAGATCCATCATAGAAACAATCAATGATCAACTTAAAAACCTTTGCATGATAGGACATTCACGTCATCGTTCCTTTCACAACTTCTTGAACAACATCCTCACAGGAATTATCGCTTATTCTTTCTTATCTAAAAAACCTTCCATAAAGTTTTATGAATATCAGCCAGATGTATCTAATCAACTCGTCCTTTTTTAAATCGAACTCAGGTTATTAGATTCCTAGAAGATCTATTTACTCATCCGGATGTGGGTCTATCATGGGAGGGGTTTGTTATCAATCAAGTACGCAATTTATTGCCACAGGGTTATGCGCTGCGGTTTTATCGGACACATCAAGGAGCAGCGATCGATATGCTCATCACACAAGCAGATCGAGCCGTTATCTCTTGTGAAATCAAGCTAACCAATGCACTTACTATTTCTAAGGGTATGCGGATAGCCATCGGGGATGTTGGAACTACTGAGAATTTTATCATCACGCACTCGTCCGATAGATATCCTCTGACATCCAATACCGAAGCGATTGGGATTCATGCATTTTTGGGGTATGTGCAAGGGTTGTGAGGGATATATAACTCCCATCGCTAATGACAGCAATGCGAAGAAAGAAGGCCACCGAAGAACAACTATGATTTTATGCTCGACTATTTAAACCATTCTAAGGATGGAAAGAGCTAATATCAATTGCTCACGGAGTATTTTTGTTGTTAGGATCACTAAAGAATATACTCATCCATAAAAGATCAACGACCTATGGAGGACTCCATATTATTGTCTTAACATTCTAAACTTATTGTCCAAGAAAATCGGAATCTTCTTAAGAAGTAGAATGGGCAAAAAAGGAAGATATTATGCCCCACCAGTAGAAGTACCACAAATGTTTAATTTCCATCCAGTTAAATTGCCCGTATCACCTTCACCTTTATCTGTTACAGTCAAAGTCCAAGTACCATTGGATGTTTCTCCATCAAATCCAGATAACTGTGAACTTGACTTATACATTCCGGGATTAATGGCGTTACAATCAAAAGCTCCAGCAGCAGTATCATCATCAAAACTAACATCAAAATTACCATTGCAACCTAAAGCTCCGTCAAAATCTTTCACCGTAACAGTTGTATTATTTGGACTGGTTAGAGTGATCTCTAAATCTCCAAAATACGTATGGTCTCCTGTAATATTTAGTATTTTAACCTCAGTAATTGTTCTTGCGTCACCGACAACTAATGTAGAAACAACCGCAGTAACATCTGGGATAACTTGAGAGGTGTTATTTACATATTCTGTACATGTTGTTGTGCCACCACCTTCGCAGGTAAGTACGCCAGTATATGTACACCCCACATTATTGGCTTCAAAACAATTGCCTAGAGGAACTTCAAATCCAGCATTCAGATTGACATTTGGAGATGAGAATACTGCTGCTCCCATAATAGCTACTGTCCCTGATGAGGATACAGAGCTGGAAGCAAGGCTATTCCCTGTCGTAGTGGCAGTACTAACCGTGAGATTCTCATCGCATTGATTGCCAGTACCGACCGTGATACACGTAGAATTGTTAAATTTAGTTCTTATTAAGGCCCCAGGCAACGTTCCAAAACCCTTTGATAAAAGTGTATTATTGCAGTAGCTCATTATTGTACCAGTTTGTTCAAGTGGCGTAAGAAGACCACAATTGGGTGGAACAGTGGTGACACAATCATCAAGGGCACGATTATTGTTAGGACCCCAAGAACAATCATGCGTGTGAGGAGATCCGATATTATGTCCCAATTCGTGAGCGAATACCGATACATCCCCAGAATCGTCAGGGAATACTGTGGCAGTACCCAAACCTGCCGTTACTGAATATGGCCCAAAATACTGTGGATCCCCACTATTGGGCATACAAAGGACATCAACCCATGCTATACCCGAGACTCCATTGCCCATGGTACTGATTAAGTGGGCTAGATTACCAGTGAGGTTATCTTGAATGCGTTGTCCAAATGCCGTTAACATCTCCCCTACATCGGTCATTCCCGTGTATGGATAAGGAGCCGCAGTAGAAGTCCAAATGAATGTCTTGGATAAATGCATAGTAACCATCTCAGCGTTAAATACTGTGATCGTTGCATTCATGAGTGCCATAACATAAGTTTGAACTGTTGCTTCGTTACTTCCATTATCTAGATACATCTGATAGTCAACTTCTATATCTACCCCTATATTTTGTACCAACTTTTTTTGATAACCTCCTTGGGGATTCTTCGTGTTTTGATCAGAATTTGTGGGTTGAAAGATCGTTCCACAATAACGATCAGATTTTATTTTAAGCTTATACTCATTATACAAATTCCAAATCTCCTTATTATTCTGATCACGGTTTATGGAATAATTCCCTTCGTCATCTGAAATAAGCAATTTTACGTTGTCATCTACGATCGTGAGACTCGCTAGTGAGCTGTTATCACCTTCCACAATACCACGATAAAACAACATCTTACTTCGATCTGGGTAAATGATTCGACCATCACTGGTCTCCATAAAATATCCTGGCTCCAAGATATCCACTTTCTCCATGAGCAGGTGAAAACTTTTATTTTCTGAGACGGGTATAGAAAGTCTTATCGTATTGCTTTTTTTCTTAAATAGAGACTGTAAGGAGGTAGGGTCGAGTTTTACGCGAATCACTTGATCCAAATATCTTTTATCCTCCGATGATATATTGTTTCCTGCATAGTGAAACAGGGCAGACGGTGTGAAAGTAGCTTTCTTGAGTATACTCTCTGCTATAAAATTTGTCTTTGCATTTTCCTTTTTTTGGGCGCCCTTAAGCGTAGACTCCAGCAGATCCTGTCCGGATAAATTGTAAATAGATGTAAGTGTAATTAGTAAGATCAGTATCTTTTCAATCATTTTTAGTTGAATATGAGTACAGTGTGTAGTGAATGTTTTTTTAATAGCACCCAATATATAGTTTTTTTTACATTTCTATAGCCATCTATCAACTTAGTCTTACGCTACACCGCCGCCCACGATCAATTGAATCCAAGCACGAAAGTAAGAGAGTCTATCATGGGAGGATTTTGTCATTCATCAAGTGCGTAGTTTATTGCCAGCGGGTTACGATTTGCGGTTTTATCGGACTCACCAAGGTGCAGAGATCGACATGCTTATAACGCGAGCAGATCAAGCAGTTATCTCTTGCGAAATCAAGTTATCCAAGGCACCTACTGTATCTAAGGGGACGCGGATTGTCATTGAGTATGTTGTTACCAGTGAGAATTATATCATCACTCATTCGTTCGATAGATAACCCAAAGTTAAAGGCATAGGAATCTATGCATTCTTGAAGTATGTGGACGGGCAATGAAAGGGATTGTATTGTGTATTCTATTGCGTAGTCTGTGATAGATTTATGTAACTGTACTTGATGATTGCGATTAGAACTCCCAGTATCACTATGAGGGCAACAGCAAGGAATAGCTTAGTAGCGAACCAAGGGATGGATGCATTCAATTGCAATGGAGCGACGGTGTTAAATATCGCGAAGTTGATCCTCCTGAATTTCGCTCTATGCGATCCCTATATGTCGCAAGCTGAAACTCCCGGCAAATACATACTTTTATATATTCAACCAGTAAGATAGCTTGATGACAAGGGCCCGGTTCTTTACCTCAAGATTGCCGGGATAATAATTGTCGGTATAAACTACAAACAAGTCAGACACTGGAGCAAAGCGCCACTGAAAACGAGCATTAATATTTAAGTTGTCTGCTTGTTCGTTATACTGCACAAACGTGGTCAGAAACAAACTATTGGAAAAAGTGACATCCAATCGCGGGCCAATCAGCCAAAACCGGGTACTGTTGTAGGGCTGTGGCAGAGTAACGTCATTATAAATGGCCTGCACAAAAAAGCTGCCGTAGGGGCGAAATTTGTATCCCGAATTTAACTCAAAAGTAAGTCTATCTCCATTAAAGTAGGTGCCGTAGTTGCCACCTACGGAATAACTGAAAGGTTGTCGTCCATCTGACTGAAAGTTAATACTTCCGTTGTACCAAGTATAGGAAGATCCAGCAGGCAACGGTACGCCCTGGGTACGTGTAGGATCAAAATCACGAAATAGATGGGTGAATTGTTGAGCCACTGAAGCTGTGAGTAAACTTGTATTAATAAATTCAAATTGAACGTTGAAATCTGCCATTCGATCACCCAATCGGTTGCCGGGGATTTGGGTATAAATGATGCGCGTACCGGGCTTTATAGTTACAATACCTTCAGCTTTTGGATAGAAAATATACTGACTATTAAAGGTGCCTATATTGAGTATCCCTTTGCGGGGCACAAAGCCTACTTCGGCATTGTAGCCCGAACCAATATAATTGTGAAAATACCGGAGCACCCAATGGCGTGTTTGATAACCGATAAAAGTCCCTTGTGAAAAAGCATTTTTTTTGGGTTCGGGGTCGAACGAGGCATGTAGATATATATTGGCTTGCCAAGTATTGGTTTTGTCGGCAAAATTGAAATCAAATCCACCAACACGATTGTATGCAGAAGTTGAAATCGTACTATCATCAGCGGTAAAATTGGTGGATTGTCGATTGACAAAAATCGCACTGATATTCGAGCGAGACCACAATTGTCGTTGGACTACGGCCGCCGTATAGTTCTGTCCCGGAAGATTCTTGCCCCCATTGATATTTTCGGCACCTGGCAATATGGCGCCTTGGCGCTGCGCGGTTTGCATATTCAATAAACCAATGCGCCAGTCTTTATTTAATTTGCCACTAAGGCGTGCGCCAAATAAAATAGGCACCGGTACAGTACTTCCCAAGGTGTCTCGGGCAATACCGATACGTCTGCTAAAAAATGGCCTTGAAGGCGGAAATCCTGATTTACCAAACAAATCACTGTTTTCCAGAAAAAACTGACGTCTTTCAGGAAAGAACAATTCAAAACGGTCAAGGTTAACGATCTGTTGGTCAACTTCTACCTGCGAAAAATCGGGATTGACGGTTATGTCCAGATTAAGGGCAGAAGTAACCGCTACCTTAGCATCAAACCCTACCTTTCCGAAGGACTGCGGATCGGTTCCCGCTTGATAATCTTTAGTGATTTGTCCCAGCATATAGGGAATCACCGAAATGTTCAATTTGGGGGGTGGTGGTGGGTCTGTCCAGTTTAATTTGCCTGCAAATGCCAGATTGTTGGTACGGTACTGCTGCGGAACGGCAGTCCAAGCAGACCGTTCATTGTTTTTTACATCATTGCGTATAAACTGAATATTCCAGTTGGTGAGATTTTCTTTGTAGCGCAAGGTCTTAAAGGGAATGGCTATTTCGGCAACCCATTTGTCATCATAATTGGTTACTTTGGAATACCATTTGTTGTCCCAATCACTGCTGATGTCCTCGCTATTGAGGATGAGCCCTTCTCGTTGCGCATTGTAGGGAGACAGGCTGAAGTTAAAACCATTGGTACGATCATCAAAGGGGTCAATATAAATACTGAAGTTCTCTGTGCTTGGCCAATCCCAGTCACGCCTGAGAGATTCTACAAGGTATCTGCCGGGAGTGGGATCATAGCATACAATACCAAAATACATAAAGTTGTCATCGAAAGTTATTTTTACCTCAGTTGGAGAGGTGGGAAAGTCATTGTCCACGGGGTAAGTCAGATAAAAATCCCGAGCCACATCAGCCTCATGCCAAGTGACTTCATCTAGGACGCCATCCAGTTTTATCTTGTCAATGGCCTTTTGAATAACTACGTTGGCTTCCTCCGGTGCATTTTGACTTATAAGCGATATTGAGAGCCCAAAAAGCAGAAAGATGAAGACACTTATATATTGTGTGAATTGTTGCAAATTAATCCAGTTGCATAACGATTGAGCAAATGTAACAATAGCACTCATACTTACACCTGATCTTCGACGAAGATAGCGGTTAATAAGATGGTTCTTCTTTTTTTGTACTGCCAAGGCCAAGATGAATTTTTCTATTTTTACGTTTATGCCGAGATCCAACATACTTGCGCAGCGTATTGAGTTTATCAAAGGTGTAGGAGAAGCCAAGGCCAAGGTATTTGCCGCTGAGCTCGGAGTGCGTACGGTAGAGGATATGTTGCAAGTATTTCCGTTTCGATATGACGATCGATCGCGATTTGGTTTGATTAAAGATGCACGGAATGGGGACGCAGTTCAACTGAAGGGCATATTGATATCTCTCGGTCGAGTGCGTATGAAGAGAGGAAGTCGATTGAAAGGAGCTTTTAAAGACCCTTCTGGTATTGTAGAGTTGACATGGTTTCAAGGAGCCAAGTGGTTGGAAGAAACCCTTCAAATAGGTACGGAGTATGTGCTTTATGGAAAGGTGAAAGTCTATCAAGGGCAAAAGACTATTGCACATCCTGAGATGGAGACTTTGGCGAAGTCACAGCAGCAGAGTGCTTTTTTGCCAGTCTATCCATCTACTACAGTTTTGGATAAGAAAAATGTAGGTCAAAGGTCTCGGCGCAACATTGTGATGCGGATATTTGAAAGTCTAACAAAGGAGGACTTCCCGGAGGTGCTACCCACATCTATAGCGGAGAAGTTAAGGCTATGCCATCGATACTATGCATATAAGTGGATTCATTTTCCTGAGAATGAAGAACAACGTCAACAAGCCTCCAATAGGTTAAAATTTGAAGAGTTGTTTTTTCTGCAATTGCGCATTTTGCAAACCAAGAAACAGCGAGAGCAGAAATTCAAGGGTTTTGTATTTGAAAAGGTAGGTGATTATTTTAATCGTTTTTATAAAGAGAAGTTGTCATTTGCATTGACGGGTGCACAGAAGCGCGTGATGAAAGAGATCCGCTATGACTTGGGCTCTGAAGTGCAGATGAATCGACTGCTTCAAGGAGATGTGGGCAGCGGAAAGACGATTGTAGCGCTTATGTCGATGTTGATTGCGCTGGACAATGGTTATCAAGCGTGTCTTTTAGCACCTACTGAGATTTTAGCTCAGCAACATTTTTTGTCGATATCAGAGAGTTTGAAAGGTATAGGTGTACAATGTGCCTTCCTATCTGGATCTGTCAAGGGCAAGACGCGTGGTCAGTTGTTGATGATGTTGAAGGAAGGTCATATTGATATATTGATTGGGACACATGCTATATTGGAGGATCCGGTGCAGTTCAAGAAGTTGGGATTGGCAGTGACGGATGAGCAGCACCGTTTTGGTGTCGCGCAACGCGCCAAGTTGTGGACGAAGAATGAGCATATTCCACCACATATTCTTGTGATGACTGCCACTCCGATACCGAGGACATTGGCGATGACGACCTATGGCGATCTCGATGTCAGTATCATTGATGAGCTGCCTCCGGGACGCAAGCCGGTGGCGACAGTGCATCGTAGGGAAGCGGATCGGATGCGTATCATCAAATTTATGAAGCGGGAGATCGCCAAGGGACGCCAGATATATGTCGTATATCCCTTGATAGAAGAGTCGGAGAAGTTGGATTTGGAAAACTTAGATCAGGGATATCAAGAGTTGCTCAATTATTTCCCTTTGCCGGAGTATCAGATTGCAGTAGTTCATGGCAGGATGAAACCCAGAGATAAGGATATGGAGATGAATCGATTTGCTTCGGGAAGAGCTCATATTATGGTGGCAACAACGGTGATTGAAGTTGGTGTCAATGTGCCCAATGCCTCGATCATGATTATTGAAGATGCGTCTCGTTTTGGATTATCCCAATTGCATCAGTTGCGTGGTCGAGTAGGAAGAGGAGCCGATCAATCTTATTGTGTTCTGATGACAAAAGCCGGGTTGTCTCAGAATGCACGCGAACGCATACAGACGATGTGTCGAACGAACGATGGATTTGAGATTGCGGAAGTAGATATGAAGCTTCGCGGCCCTGGAGATATTGAAGGGACGCAACAGAGTGGGATAGTAGAACTGAAGATTGCCAATATAGTCAATGATGTTCAGATCATGCAGACGGCACGACACTTTGCTATAGAAATACTCAACAAAGATGTGGATCTAAAATTACCCGAGCATGAGATCCTTGCCCGTGAGATGAATAAACTAAAATCAAAAAACCAAAGTTAGGGTAGAATCTCATAGAGTAGCAAGTATGTACTTAGTCCTAAGTCTTACTCTATATTGCCCGTAATATCCTCCGATACATTGATGATATGATCTCCTATTTTTTCTAAAACCGAAAACATAGAATTAAAAACCATAGCAGAATTTACATTGTATTCGGGAGTACCAAGATTGGACAGATTATATTCTTTCATTAGATCCCGTTGTGTGTTGATGGCCTCTTCTGCCACAATAGCCTTCTGGATATTGACCTTGTCATAATGAGGGTTGGATATATTTTCTATCATTATTTCAAATGCGCTATTTATCAACTCAAACATAGTGCTCAGTTGATTGCGTTGCTCTGGCAAAAAGTAGATGCCATCTTCAGATTTTTTCTCAAGGATTTTGGACATTTGATAATACAAGTCGCCGATTCGTTCCAGGTCATTGCACATATTTAGAAAACTGCGCAATCTCCGGCTCGTCTTATTTGTCATTTTCTTATCGGCGAGCTTCGATACATATTGAGTTATCTCAAGTTCAAAATTGTCTGTTATTTCTTCGTATTTAGACAACTTTTTAAGAAATTTAGCTTTCTTTTTATCTTTATTGGCATTCAACAGGCTAAAGGCAAAACCAGACATTCTACTGACAATATCTCCGAACCTCGCCACTTCTTTTTGAACTTCGATGGTTGCCAATTCTGGTGTCAGAGTACCGGTACTTATAAATTTCAAGCCTTCTGTTTCCTCATCTTCGCCGGAGGAAGGAACACTCCAAATGGCTGCTTTTACGAGGAGTGGAACAAAACCCAAAAGTAAGAGGACATTAGTCAGATTAAATGCCGTATGAAACGCCGAGAGTCCTATCGGCATACCGTCCGGAGAGTATGGGTCTATAGCGCCAAAAAAATTCTGAAGAACATATGACAAGATGGGCAGAAGAATAGGAAGAAGTATTACCATCCATGTCACACCGATGATATTGAACATCGAATGTATCCTTGCAGATCTTTTGGCATTAGTATTGCCAACAATAGAGGCTAATTCAGCGGTAATTGTTGTACCGATATTCTCACCCAATATCATAGATGCAGCAATCGGAAATGGCAACCACCCCTGTGCACAGAGGGTTAAAGTAATGGCCATGGCTGCACTGGATGATTGTACGACTATGGTAGCTATAGCGCCTATGAACACAAATAAAATCCTAGACCAGATGCCCCACTCGGTGAAATGTTGCAGAAAATCCAAGATCTCAGGATTGCTTTTGATGTCAGGAACTGCATCTTTCAGAAAACTCAATCCCATAAAAAGTATGGCAAATCCAATAATAAACTCGCCCCAATATTTTAATCTTCCAAATTTTGAGAATAGCATCGGCAGGCCGATTGCAAATAATGGGATCGAATAAGCACTCAACTTGACCTTAAACCCCAATATGGAGATGATCCAACCGGTCACTGTTGTGCCTATATTGGCACCCATCATGATACCAGCCGACTCCACAAGTGAAAGCAAGCCGGCGTTGACAAAACTTACTGTCATCACTGTAGATGCGGATGAGGATTGTACCAGTGCGGTTACTAAAAATCCCGTCAACACACCTAAATAGCGATTTTTAGTCATCGCTCTGAGGATGTTGCGCAGTTGTGACCCCGCAGCACGCTGCACTCCTTCACTCATCATTTTCATCCCATAAATGAAAAATGCCAGTGATCCAATAATTTGTAAGGCATCTGAAATACCAAATTCCATTGTTATATGTCGTTATATGTTTATCAATTGATCCGGCATCTCATGGGCTAAAGACTCTGTCAATGTGATGCGAATACCATCATTTGACACAGTTGAGAGACCAAAAGCACTGTTCCTCCAGAGATCCATATCAGCAAAATCGCAGTAGATTTAAATAGATCGCTAATGTACCTATACCTATGTTAACTGTATGTTATCTTTTTTACTAATTATAACTGGATCGAAGGCATGAATTAATGGAGTGCCATGAATTTTAGACCACTGACATTGAAGGGCAAGGGTCTGAATCTACCAGTTCCTTATGAGTGGCATAGCCTCAGACATGGACTGAAAAAAGACGGACGTATTTGAAATCAAAGACTTGCAACTCATAGAAAGGGTATCGAAATCAAGATTGGTATCTTAGCATGATGTTTCATGTAAATGATCTGCTTGGTCAATCTGTCATTTGATTGCCTGAAGAGACTGGAGAACTTCTGACAAGAATCTGTTGGCATCAAAATCCGGGGCATCTGCCAAACCCATTCTGACAACAACGGCATCGTAGGATGGGATGATGAATACATATTGTCCTTGAAAGCCATTGCAGGAATACAAATCAGCGGGAACATCTGGATAGGTCGAATGATGGGCATTCAACCAAAATTGTCCACCATAGACCCCGTCAGAAGCACTTGCGGGGGTTCGAACAAAATCCACCCAAGACGAATCTATGATTTGTTGCCCAAACCAATACCCTTGGTTTAGATACAGCATCCCAAATTTTGCCCAGTCTCTGGGTGTAGCATAACAATAAGAAGAACCAATAAAATGCCCGGATTCATCTGTTTCAATCACGGCACTGTTCATGTGTAGCGGGTTGAACAAACGCTCATAAGGTATCCGCCAGTAGGATTCCTGATCATCACTCTTGCTGAGCAGCAGACCTGACAACAGATTGCTTGTACCACTTGAGTAAGACCAATGTGTCCCCGGAGGATACTGCAATGGACTAGACAGCGGTATTTGAGTTATATCTTCACTCAGGTAGAGCATGTTCGTGGCATCTGACAAGCTCCCATAATCTTCATCAAAGGATAGACCACTCTGCATCTGAAGCATATCCTTGAGACTTATGGTACTTCTTTCATCTTGCTCCCATTCTTCAAACAAATTCTCTTGATTGAGATCTAGGCGACCATCGGATATGAGCATTCCGATCAGCGTAGC
>JAJRXG010000074.1 GCA_024276375.1 Bacteroidota bacterium
ACATCAAATAACCATCCCAGCAGCAACAGTGTTGTTTGTTCCTTCGTCAATGAGGATGATACTACCCGTGATACGGTTTTGCCGATACTCATCTACAAACAACGGCTTGGTAGATCGAATCGTAATTCTTGCAATATCATTCATCTTGATGTCCTTATCCTCCGGTAGTCGATGGAGCGAGTTAATATCCAATTTGTAATGGATGTTCTTAACAATACAACGAGCATCTTGAGATGTATGCTTGAGGGCATATTTGCCTTGCAGTTGAAGAGGCTTCTGATTGTCAAACCAACAAATCATAAGATCTACATCCTGAGTTACAGTGGGTTGATTGTTGGCACGAACGATCATATCACCTCTACTGAGGTCAAAATCCTCTTCCAATTCAACGTTTACAGATTGGGGCGGAAAGGCTTGTTCTTGATCCCCATCAGGACCATGAATAGCTTTTATCTTGGTTGTAAAACCGGTCGGAAGAAGCGTTACAGTATCTCCAACCTTCATGATACCTCCTGCTATGCGACCGGCATATCCTCTAAAATCATGAAAGTCATCATTGTAAGGACGGATCACATATTGAACCGGAAACCGGGCATCGATATAATTGTGGTCACTGGCGATATGGACGTTCTCGAGATAATACATTAAGGTAGGGCCTTCATACCAAGAGGTCTGTTTAGATCTGTGGACAACATTGTCTCCAACAAGAGCCGAAATAGGGATAAAGTGTACGTCTTTGACATCAAGTTTGGCAGCAAAAGACTCAAATTCTTCTTGAATTTCTTTGTATCGGTCTTCTTTATAATCGACGAGATCCATTTTATTGATGCAGACGACAAGGTGCGGAATTTGAAGCAAAGAAGCAATTATAGCATGTCTGCGTGTTTGATCAACAACACCATTGCGAGCATCAATAAGAACCAAAGCGACATTGGCAGTGGAGGCACCGGTCACCATATTTCTAGTGTATTGGATATGCCCGGGAGTATCGGCAATAATAAACTTTCGTTTAGGTGTACTAAAGTATCTATAGGCGACATCAATTGTGATTCCTTGCTCGCGTTCAGAACGAAGGCCATCGGTTAAGAGGGCAAGGTTGACTCCTTCTTCCCCTCTTCTTTCGGAAGTTTCCTTGATTTGATCGTATTGATCTTGAAAGATACTTTTGCTATCGTAGAGGAGCCTTCCTATGAGCGTTGATTTCCCATCATCAACACTACCGGCGGTAGTAAACCTGAGAAGTTCTGTATGATTTTTTTTCATTTTTGTTGTCATTGGATTAGCAATTAAAAATAGCCATCTTTTTTCCGATCTTCCATAGCGGTTTCACTCCGTTTATCATCCGTTCTGCCTCCTCGTTCTGTCAACCTCGTCGTGGCAATCTCTTCGATAATGTCGTCAATTGTGCGGGCGTTTGACCGCCATACACCGGTACAAGTTACATCTCCGATGGTGCGACATCTGACCATTTCTTGAAAGACTTTTTCATTGGGTTTCTTAGGAATGTATTCGGAATCAGCCAAAAGAATTCCATCTCTTTCGATCACATTGCGCTGATGTGCAAAGTATAAAGAAGGCAAGGCTACATTTTCCGAAGCCAAGTATTGCCAGACATCGAGTTCAGTCCAATTGCTGATTGGAAAGATCCTGAAGTGTTCTCCCAAATTTTTTCTACCGTTAAACAGATTCCATAGTTCAGGGCGTTGGTTTTTGGGATCCCATTGTCCAAACTCATCTCGATGAGAAAAAAAGCGCTCCTTGGCTCTTGCTTTTTCTTCGTCGCGGCGAGCACCACCAAGCGCAGCATCAAATTTTCCTTTTTCCAGTTCTTCCAAGAGAATGGATGTTTGGAGTAGATTGCGGCTTGCGTTAAAGCCCTTTTCTTACGTCACCTTGCCTGCAGCAATGGCGGCCTCGACAGATCCAACGATTAACCGAGCACCGATCTTAGCGACTAGTTTATCTCTATATTCAAGTGTTTCCGGAAAATTATGCCCGGTATCCACATGCAATAAAACAAAGGGCATTTTGGCGGGATAAAAAGCCTTGTATGCCAGATGTACCATTAATATAGAGTCCTTGCCACCGGAAAACATAAGCACCGGACGTTCAAACTGTGCGGCGACTTCCCGCAGCACAAAAATTGATTCTGATTCAAGCTCTTTTATATGTGATAGCTGATAGTTCATTGTTGCTGTTTCTTTGCTTTACTCTCAAGAGAGACT
Organism: Bacteroidota bacterium; assembly: GCA_024276375.1. Lineage (GTDB taxonomy): Bacteria > Bacteroidota > Bacteroidia > Chitinophagales > Saprospiraceae > JAJRXG01. The sequence continues at coordinate 2,226 of JAJRXG010000074.1, forward strand.
TGCTCTGTGATATATTGTGTTGCTATAAAAACACTTTCTTCCACGGACTGTTTTTGTGTATATAGGGTTAAACCGGGATCTACTGGAGGCTCATATGGGCTGTCTATGCCTGTAAAGCCTTTTATTTCTCCGGCTCTTGCTTTTTTGTAAAGTCCTTTGACATCGCGTTGTTCGCAAAGATCTAGTGGAGTATTGACAAAGATTTCGTAAAAGTCATCAGAACCAATAATCTTTTTGGCCAAATGTCTGATTTTTCGTGTGGGGCTAATAAACGAACACAGGGTGATAATACCGGAATCAAGGTAGAGTTTAGCAACTTCGGCAATTCTACGAATATTCTCCTCGCGATCTTCGATAGAGAAGGACAAATTATTGCAGAGCCCGGAGCGGATATTGTCTCCATCAATAACTTGAGCAAAAAAACCGTTGTTAAAAAGCGCTTTTTCTACTCCTTGTGCGATGGTGCTTTTTCCAGAACCCGATAGACCTGTAAACCAAAAAACCGACGATTGTTGATTGAGAAAATGTTGTCGTTTCTCTCGACTAATAAGTTGATTGAAGATGGGATGAATATTTTTGATCATTATATCGTGCCTTTGAAGAGTTGTCGAATACGACCGCGGGGTATCTGTTGCCATGCTCTTTCATGCAAGTAGTAGAGGGTTAACTTAACGACAAACTCAATTCCCGTGACCTTTAAAGCAAGATCCATTTCTCCTGACACTTCGTATGTAATCAGCAGAATCGTCAGAGAAGCAACGATTCTCCAAGTTAATCCCTTTATAATACTCCTCAGATGAGACTCTTTTTGATAAACAGGCATAATTGAGCGATTTATTTGAGAGATGCAAAGCTACTCATAAAACAATATAGATAGACCTATATAGATATCTTGTTTATAGGCTGCTCAGCCTCGTTGAATATAGAACATTCAACCCTCTCCGAAAACGCACGGAAGATTATATTTGCACCCTTTCGATCTGAGCCCCGATGGCATTTAAACGTGTATCAATGCGCTCGTAACCTCTGTCAATCTGTTGGATGTTATGTATTGTGGAGGTTCCTTGAGCAGACATGGCAGCAATCAAAAGCGCGACACCGGCGCGAATATCAGGAGAGGTCATTTCTATGGCTCGGAGTCGTTGAGTACGACCCAAACCAATGACAGTGGCTCGATGAGGATCGCATAGGATGATTTGAGCGCCCATATCGATCAATTTATCAACAAAGAATAGACGACTTTCAAACATTTTTTGGTGGATCAATACACTTCCTATGGCTTGAGTGGCCATAACGAGGATAATACTGATGAGATCCGGTGTAAATCCGGGCCAAGGAGCATCATAAACGGTCAGGATAGAACCATCTATAAACGGTTGAATCTCATATCGATCAATAGCGGGTATGAACAAGTCGTTTTCCTTCCATTGAGGTGTGACACCAAGACTTTGAAAGACAGTGGGAATAATTCCAAGGTCGGCTTTTGCGGCATCCAGAATGGTCAGTTCTGATTGTGTCATGGCAGCCAAACCGATAAAGCTACCGATTTCAATAAAGTCGGGCATTATTTCGTGATGAGCTCCGGACAAGGAATCAACACCGGTAACGACTAATTTGTTAGAACCCAAACCAGTAATATTGGCGCCCATGAGTATCAGCATCTTACAGAGTTGTTGGAGATAGGGCTCACAAGCTGCATTGTAAATTGTTGTGACGCCTTCTGTCAACACAGCAGCCATTAAGATATTGGCTGTTCCGGTGACAGAGATTTCTTCCATCAATATATAGGCACCGGAGAGGTTGTCTCCACCGATATAGTAACTCTCACGTGTTTTGTCAAATTGAAAAGAAGCGCCGAGTTTATTAAAACCATTAATATGTGTGTCTAATCTACGGCGACCGATTTTATCTCCTCCGGGCTTTGGCATATATGCTTTGCCAAATCTTGCTATCATTGGACCCAAGAGCATGACGGAGCCTCGGATGCGTTTAGCTGTTACTTGGTATGCATCGCTGGCAAGGTAGTCGATGTCAATGTCATCAGCTTGAAAAGAGTATTGGTTGGGCTCGGGTTGATTGATTTTCACACCCAGCCCTCTTAATAGATCAATTAAGCGGCGAACATCTAATATATCGGGAACATTTGAAATGACAACTTGCTGGTCAGTAAGCAAAACTGCTGCAATAACTTGCAAGGCTTCGTTTTTGGCTCCTTGGGGACGTATAGCTCCTTTCAATTGAAGGCCTCCTTGCACTCTAAAAGCGCTGGCTATGGACATAAGATCGTGGCTAGCTTTTTGAATTCATGGTTGTTGAGTCAACAAACCGGATTATTAATATAGTAAACCCCTGTATTAGAAAATAAAACATACCGGTTCTCAACGTTTTCTACCACGACTATTATTGCGATTATTTCTACCGCGATTATTTCTGCCACGGTTGTTTCTGCCACGGTTATTTCTCCCACGAGAGTTGTTTTTTTGCCGGGTGTTAAATGTTACTGTAACCTCGATGGCATCTGTTGCGGAAATGGAAAGAGCCCCATTAGACATTTTATGAAGGTCTGATTTGATCACCTCATCGCTCACATAGTGCTCTCTGTTACATGTGCGGTAGGCGATTTTCATATAGGCAGCAATAATCATAACAAATTCATCAAGCTTTTCTCCTGGCTCCATTTCAACGGCCTTTTCAATTAAAACCTGTACGTACTTACCATAGTGCCTGTTTTTGCGAACTCCTTCAGGATAGGATATAGGATGACTTATTATTTGATTGGATTCGGGAGAGGTATCAATACCTTCAGGAGCTTTGACATCGATCTTATAGTCGGCAATCCGGAACAAGTGACGCCACAGTTTGTCTTTGTAATCCGGGTTGCTACGATCGACGGGGTTCATTTGTTGCATCAATTCGATGACGGCCTCTGCAAGATGTTGCCGTTTGTCGGGATCTTCCATTTCGCGGATGGTATAGATCATATTTTGAATGTTACGACCGTATTCGGGAATAACTAAGTCGCCTTTTTGCGAATTGTATTCCATAGTTAGAGTTTCCATATTATTCTACAGTTACAGATTTGGCCAAATTACGAGGTTGATCTACATCACAACCTCTCATGACTGCTATGTGATAAGCTAATAATTGAAGCGGGATCACCGATAATAACGGAGTTAATGCTTCTTGTGTTTGTGGTATTTCAATGTAATAATCGGCTAATTTTTTGATTTGTTCATCACCTTCGTTAATGACGGCAATGACAACGCCTTTACGTGCTTTTACTTCTTCTATATTGCTGACAATCTTGTCATAAGAACTGATATTAGTTCCTATTACGATGACCGGCATATAAAGATCTATGAGAGCTATCGGGCCATGCTTCATTTCAGCTGCGGGATACCCCTCAGCGTGAATATACGAAATCTCTTTTAATTTTAATGCACCTTCTAAAGCAACGGGGAAGTTATAACCACGACCGAGATAAAGAGCATTACTCGCGCTTTTTATTTCGGAAGCAATAAATTTTATTTTTTCGTTTTGGTCAAGGATATATTTGACTTTACCGGGAATCGATTCGAGCGCATTGATAAGGTCAACATACCGGGTTTGTGAAAGGGTACCTTTCTGCATACCAAGTTGCATGGCCATAAGACTTAAAACGGTCAATTGACTTGTAAAGGCTTTGGTTGAAGCCACACCTATTTCGGGGCCTGCATGTGTATATGATCCGGTATCCGTAATACGTGCAATGCTTGACCCGATAACATTTACGATTCCGTAGGTCAGGGCATCTCTTTTTTGAGCCAATTCAAGGGCGGCTAAGGTGTCCGCTGTTTCTCCGGATTGTGAGATAGCAATAACGACATCGTTATCATCTAATATGGGATTTCGATATCTAAATTCAGAGGCATATTCCACCTCACAAGGCATGCGAGCCAAGTCCTCAAATAAATATTCGGCGATTAAGGCTGTATGCCAAGAAGTGCCGCAGGCGACAAAAATAATGCGTTTTGCCCGAGATATTCTGATCAGTTGTTGTCTCATACCACCAACAGAGACCCACCCTTCCTTAGCATTGATCCTACCGCGCATACTATCCAAAATGGTCTTTGGCTGTTGATAGATTTCTTTAAGCATGAAGTGTGGGTAGCCATCCTTTCTAGTTCTTCAAGTTTGATATCCATTTCGGTTATCGTTCCTTTCACAACTTTATTGTCGAGATCAGTCAACAGGTATTTGCCGGATCGGTGTACACGAATCATTTGCTCATCATCTAGAAAAATAAAACGATTGGTGTACTGCGAAATTGGAGAGACGTCAGAGGAGAGAAAATACTCTCCATTGCCGATTCCAAAAACCAAAGGACTACTTTTTCGTGCGGCAAACAAGGTGTCCGGATGATCTGCATCAACTAAGACGATGGCATAAGCCCCTACAATAATGTTCAAAGCTTTTCGAAAAGCCTCGTGTGTACTGACTTTTCCTCCATTTTTAAACTCTTGTATTAAATGCGCGACTACTTCTGTATCGGTTTCGCTCGAAAAAACATACCCTTTTTCTTTTAATGCGATCTTGAGGGACTGATAATTTTCTATTATCCCGTTGTGTATCAGACCCAACGTCCCATCCATGGAGAGGTGAGGATGGGCATTGATATCATCGGGTTGTCCATGTGTTGCCCAACGGGTATGGCCGATACCAATGCTGGCAGAAATATTTTGATTGCCAATGTGGTTTTGTAATTCTACAACCTTCCCTTTCTTTTTAAATGTTTGTACACCGCCATTGCCCAGAACAGCTATTCCCGCGCTATCATACCCCCGATACTCAAGTCTTGACAATCCTTCTAACAAAAAAGGAATAGCCTCTTGAGAACCCAAATATGCAACGATGCCACACATAATGTTTATGGAGTTGTATAAGTTAATTTAAGCCTTACGCGGTAGTTCAAATGATTGGGGCCATAGAGTATGGTTGATTTGGGATTTACGGCTTTGTTAAAGACCCTCAAAAAAACAATGTCGTCGGCTCTACCGTTAATAACGTCAACAAGATGAGATGTAATATTCATTGAGTACTTAAATATATTAAAACCTGTGTCCCATTCTCGATAGCCACCAAAATATCGCTGTGCATTAACAACCTGGAGAGCAATATTTAAATCTTCAATGTTCTCAAATCCCGAAGATGTCTTTTTTAACAAGGCCAATTCATTGGCGATGGGGTAGAGAAAAGTGTCTCTATCCAAGTCTTCTACAAGATAAAACTCGAGCGTTGCATGATTTATAAGTTGGTTGTCAAAGCGATGTATATCGCTAAAATCCAGCTCAACATCCGTTCCCGACAAGCCACCAAGGTATAGATAATCATCTTGTGCCACTGGAACATTGATGATTGACTCTAAAGGTGTACCTGAAAAATCGTGTTCAAAACGGGGGGAGGAAGGAAGATATAAATTCTGAGGATTTCCTTGGGGGGGAGGACCTAAGAAGTATAAAAACTCTCTAAAAATCCCGAGGTTGTCGTGATAGTAAATGGTTACAAAGCAAGTGTTTCGCAGGCCAAACAAATTGTTATCCACATCAGAAGCAATATACAATCCAGGAAAAACATCTCGCAATGCTGCATTGCTAAGATGCGCTAGGGAATCTATAAATAACTTTCTGCCTAGCTGGGCTTTTAAAGGTATCCTGATAACATTGTAAACAGTATTAAAAGTCGTGTCTGTAATTAAATCAGGGATAAGAATACTATCAATTCTTTCTAAAACCACACCATTTTTTGTGCCTACGGGTTCTGGAAAGACAGGAAAAGCATCATCCGAATATAATGTGTCTCCATCAATAGGCTCCATCAGTTCAAACACCTCAATGTTGTGTTCTTCACGGGCATCTCCAATAAAGGTAGTTGTATCAAATGCTAAGGTTAGGACAATAGAATCAAAACGGCCACCAGAATATTGTGGAGCGGTAACAGCGCCAAAGGGCGATATATTTAACGAAGGCGTAAAATATACAGAAGAACGAATTGTGCCCATTATGGGATCTCGAAGTTGACCTAAATAATAATGTGATAAGGGCGTATTTCCAAGAGAATAGGTTTGTATCGGAGCGTTATCAACAACTCTTGCTTGTATGTCAACATCCTCAGCATAGCGTACTTCAAGAACCTCATCTTCAAGGAGATTATAGCCGATTTCAGTATCGTCTGAACAGGCACTAAAATGAATTGCTATAATAGCAAGACATAGGAGCAAAAAAAACTTGTTTTTATTCAAAGGCGGTTATTCTTCTAGAAAGGAGTTGTAAAATTCAAGATACTGTGCCAAGAATTCCTCATTGTCATGGTTTAATGTTGGCTTGTTAGCATCATCTATCGAAGCCTGAACGCTTGAGGCCAAGGTTTCGCTTCCGATGATGATACCATCCGAATGAGCGATTGCTCCTTCATGGAGAGTGATCGTATCTCCTTGGTGGTAGGCTTCAAGATCTTTGTCCTGCAAATCATTAATTTTTGCTTTTGCAAAAAAGGTATCACTACTAAAGGTCTGCCCATAAGAACTTTGATATGCAGAGTATATCATTGCGGCATCTTGAAAAATAGGATCTGATTTATACAATTTTTTGTGATACATTGGTACAAGACTGGTCATCCATCCATGACAATGGATAATATCCGGAGCCCAGCCAAACTTCTTAACTGTTTCCATAACACCTTTACAGAAGAAAACCATACGATCTACATTGTCCTCATATGCTTGCTCTTCTTCATCATTAAATATAAACTTGCGTTTAAAGAACTCTTCGTTGTCTAGAAAATAGACTTGCATTCTTGAGCCGGGGAGTGATGCTACTTTGATAATCAAAGGAAAATCATCATCATCAACGATGATATTCATCCCTGAGAGTCTAACTACTTCATGAAGGCGGTGTCTTCTTTCGTTGATGACCCCATATCTCGGCATTAAGACCCTGACCTCAAGACCCTTGTTATAAATATGCGGAGCTAGTTGATTTAGAATACCAGAAATTTCTGTGAGCGCCGTATAAGGACTCATTTCTTGGGTAATGTACAACACTCTTTTCTTACTCATAATGACTGGTTTCTCCAATAGGGGTGCAAAGATAATACTTTTTAACTTTTTTGCTCAGTTCGATTCTTCTTATAACTCATTGCAAATGAATGCATTAGTTATATTTGACATGTATAGTCGAAAAGGCAAACCGGAGGAAGAGCGATCCTGAGATTTTACCTTACTTCGGGAGGACTTTAGTAAGTGGGGAAGGATATCTTTATATTCGCCCCTTCAAAGCAACAATATGATTCTTGATCTTATAGCAGCACTGATTATTACGTATGGTTTTTATAGGGGTTATACCAATGGACTTATCAGAACCGTTGTGGATACATTAAGTATTGTTGTTGCCCTCGTCATTGCCCTTAAGTTTTCTCCGATTTTGATTGACTACCTTCAAGATGCGGTTAACTTAAATCCGGCATTGGAGTTTATCATCGGCTTTTTAATTGTGTTTTTTGTCATTTTGCTCCTCTTAAGGTTTATAGGAGATAAGATGGAGGATTTCTTGAAGGCGATTAAGTTGAATTTTCTCAACCAAATAGCGGGAGGATTCCTCCTAGGATTTGTTTTTTCCTTTTGTATTGGTTTATTGCTAGTCTTATTGACGAACCTCAGTATTATCAATGAGGAGACTGCTGCACAATCGACGCTTTATGAGTATCTAGTACAGATCAGTGAGAAAGGAGGAAGCGTTTTTGAGATATTCAAAAATTTATTCACAGAATTTTGGACAAAATTCATGGAGACAATCAATTCAGTCAAGGAAAACCTCTCGGAGAAATAAAAAGAACCTCTAAGGCAGAAAAAAAAGATAGTTTTTTCATACATCCAATTTGTGCCTTAGAGGTCAACAAAAGATGTATTGAATATTACGTTCAACACAGAGCGTAACGTTTATAGCGATCTGATCGCTGCTTGATGATATACAAAGGAGATCTGTCTGAAATCGCAAAAGAACCGATAAAAGAAGGAGATAGTACGTTCCAACCACTGGTTGGTGAAGAAAACTGAATTGTCGTAAAGCTGGACATTCCCCCAAAATGATTGACTCTAAGACCTTCACCTTGAGTCTTACGGAGTCGCATCAAGGCCTGCCTACAAGTGATCGGGGCAGAATAAACTGGTTGATTTAGGTTTTGTTCTTTATCTTGATAGCCATAGAGTTTTAATTTAGCCAAACTTTCCCTGAGGTTGCGTTTATGGCTTTTGCCCGAAGTAAAGTAATCCGGTATGGTTACATATCGTTGTAAGATCTCCCCGTCCGGGCTTAAATCTACAAGTTCCGCAACGCTATTGATGAGTATGATGTCAGTTATTACACCACTCTTTGCACGCGTTTGGTTCAAGCCCCAAAAAAGGAGAAAGAGCAAAAATAGTTGGGAAGAAAAATATCTCCTCCTAAAGCTGATTTGAGTCATGTCATTCATTTTTAATGTTCAATGAACGAATTCTGGGGGATTATAAAATACA
>JAJRXG010000075.1 GCA_024276375.1 Bacteroidota bacterium
AAATAGTTTTGGCACTGCGTTTCGAATAACAACTTTTGGGGAGTCCCATGGAGTAGGTGTCGGAGTCATCATTGATGGCTGTCCTGCGGGAGTGCGCATCAACTTGGATGATATACAACGAGACTTAGATCGTAGAAGACCGGGGCAATCCAATATTGTCACCCAACGCAAAGAAAGTGATCAAATCGAGATCCTCTCCGGTGTCATGAATGGTATCAGTACGGGCACACCCATAGGCTTGATGGTGCGCAACAAGGATCAAAAATCTAAAGATTATGATCACATCAGAGATAAATTTAGACCCTCACATGCCGACTATACTTATACTGCCAAATACGGCATCCGTGATTACCGTGGAGGAGGTAGATCTTCTGCCCGCGAAACCCTTGCGCGTGTAGCTGCCGGAGCCATAGCCAAAGCCATACTCGCACCTTTGGGTGTCGATATATACGCATATGTCAGTCAAGTAGGTGATCTTAAAATGACACAAGACATCGCTCAGATTGGTTATGATCACATCGAAAAAAATATCGTCCGTTGTCCGGATCCTGAAATGGCCGATGCTATGATAAATCTAATCAAATCAGTCCGCAAGGATGGAGACACCATCGGTGGGATGATCACTTGTGATATATTGAATGTGCCTGCGGGCTGGGGGGAGCCTGTATTTGACAAATTGCATGCTGATCTCGGCAAGGCGATGTTGAGTATTAACGCGGTCAAGGGTTTTGAATATGGATCGGGTTTTAAGTGTGTGCAAATGCGCGGAAGTACGCACAATGATTTGTTTGAGATGAGTGCGGGCAAAGTGATTACGTCCACCAATCATTCCGGAGGAATACAAGGAGGTATTTCTAATGGCATGCCGATCAACTTTAATGTCGCCTTCAAGCCCGTAGCCACCTTAATGAAAGATCAAAACTCTATCGACGAATCCGGAGCAACAGTTGTTGTTTCCGGCAAGGGGCGACATGATCCATGTGTAGTCCCACGAGCCGTACCCATTGTGGAAGCAATGGCCGCCCTAGTTCTGGTAGATCATCATCTGCGAAATCTCATCTCCACATCTCCAATCAATTAACGTGTAGCCGAAACCTTGTTCATGTCCTTGATCAAGTCCTCAAGTACAGCCTCAAAATTAGTAATGTTTCCGAATTCCCTCCTAAAGTTGATTCCCAAACCATATCGCTGTCTTCCCGCTGCTCTCGCCTCATCATAGTCAAAATTACTGTGAAACCTCAACTTTAGCCTTCTGTCCTCTGTGATAAACCAGTCGATGGAAAAATCTCCCGTAACATAATTATCTGCCGTTCCAAACTGACTCTTTCTGACATAATTGCCTCCCACATTGAAGTAAACCTCCCCATTACGGATTCTATTGCGAAGATTAACTTGGACTTCATCGGGATTAAAAAACCCTCCAAACCCTTGACCTTGACTCGATACTGCATTGTTAGCCAAGGCAATCTCCAGATCTATTCCCGTGATAAAACCATCGTCATCGAGGCGTTGAGAGAGATAATCAGAAACCATAACAGACAACTGACTGGTGATAAACTGAGTGACAGTACTACCCGTCGTCTGTCCTATTGTGTTGGCAGATATTCCGGCGAGAGGATTATTTTCACGCAAAAAATCTCGAAACACCATCAACCCTACGACTTGATTGTTGATGCCATTCTCACTCGCTTTAAGGGTTCGTAGTTTGCTGAGTGCTATGGTCTTTACAGGACCTACGAGGTTGGGAAAATCAATATCAAACTCAATGGTGGGGTTATATAAATTGCCTCCCAATATCAATGTAAGATCTACTTCTTGGCGCTGGTTGAGTTCTCCTTGATCAACGCCGGCTATATCACTATACTCAGCCAAAAAATTGGTCAATGGTACACGCAATGCCGGATACTCAGCCACAATATTGAGAGAAGCATTGATCGGATCGCCTGTCCACACAACAGTTCCGCCAGGTTTAATATTAAAAGGCTTGGCGATGGCTCCATAGGAAGTAAACAAATAATCTCCCGAAGTAGCCGAATAAGATCCATGAATGGTAAAATCTCCATCCCGCTTAACCCGAATCCGAAGGTTGCCCTCGCCATTGGCATTTAACACATTGCTGGTCGTTTCATCATAAATCACCGAGACACGTGCATCGGGCGTAAAGGTCAAATTCATTTCAAAGTCTGCACCCTTGTCTTGGAGCAGATCTACAAGAGTAGAAGTAGATGTCGTATCAGATACCGATTTTTGATAATCAAATTTTATAAAAGATTCTTCGAAGCCGTACTGCGTCGAGGTGATCGGGATAATCAATTGACTCAGCTCTCCCACTGAAGCTGCAACTCGAATATCTATCGCCTCAAAAGGCCCTAGAAACGAAATATCCAATTTTCCTACACCAATACCATAGTACAATGGATTGTCCTCTTTTGTCGTACTTAAACCTATAAACCTCGGTGAAGTAATTTGAGCATCTGCACGAATATCCGCCAATACATGGTGGTTCAATCCTCCGGAAATAACCGCAATGTTGCCCATGGCATCTATGAGCTCCACTCCATTCAGATCGATAAAACTTTCGCTGATTTTGATCACTTGGTCTTCCATCCTATAGAAAGCTCCAAGAAAATCTATGCGTGTACCCCCATTTTTAATGATCCCTTTCCCACTGAGTTTAAGATCGCTAAAGTCTCCGTGCAGCTTAGCCGATACATCCGTAGTTCCTACGGTTTCAGAAATACCTTCATCTATGATATATTCAAAGAACTTCATAGGATAGTCCTCAATGTTGACATCCATATTGATAAATTCGTTGGCAAGATCAACATAACCCAAAACAGATAAAACCTGAGTATCCTGAGTGATACTAATGTCCACATCCACCATACCTTCACCCGCCCTTTGAGCCTTGAAAAGCAACTGCCCATAAGGGTCTCCATTGATTAGAAAGTCATCAACTCTTAAATAACCCAATAGACTTCTATCTTTAAATACATTCACTACTTTGATCGAAGAGTTAACCTTGCCCGAAAAACTCAATTTGTCATAATTTATAATTGAATTTACAAATCCCAATTCAAAGTTATTCACATGGATCCGGAGGCCTTTGCGTTCTACATCATTCAATGTTATTGATACATCACCATCCGTTATCGTAAAATCCTTTAGAGATAATTGATTGGGGTATATCCCAAATCCTTCATTTGGAAGAAAATACCACTCATTGCTATCAATAATAATTTGATGTTCTGTGATCGTCGTAAAATACCCTTCCTCTTGTGCCACAGATTTGGCAGTGATAGAGATGATATCTTCTTGGGGCGTTCTGCCATAGACCGTCCAATCAAAAAATTGATCATAGAAATTGCCCGTTACTCCGGCTTCCTCCAACGCCCTATTGCCTTGCTTAAAATGCTCCAGTCTAACAACGATGTCAGCCTTTGAGGAATCACTCAACAAATCAATCCGGATATTCTCTGCTTTCAAATCTTTATATCTGATTTTTGGCAAATGAGCCTTGAGCTCTACCTCATCGGTATAAGTATCTAACTTGCCTGTAATAATGCCTCGACCATGTTCTTCTAAGTCCAAACCGAGAAAAGAAAAAAGAGGTGTCGCTTCCTTTATATATAGAGCATAGGCAAATTTTTGTGAACCCCCAATGCTCGTATCCCTTTTGATCTTCCAAGTCTCGTTATGAGCCTTGGTATTCGCAAGAAGCTGTTCAATAGTATAATCCGTCATCCTAAAAAGATTGAATACCCCCGAAATATCAAAGTCAATAAAATCACTCTTCAATTCTAATTGCATCCCATTTCTTATACGTGCCGATCGCAAATCGATATTTGCTATTCTAAGGATTGAAGAGTCCTTCTCCAAAACGATATCCCCAATCAACCCCCGACCTTCCATCGTATCAAAACTCTTGCCTCTAAAACTAACATCCGACGCAAATGAGACCCGACAAGGAAATGTCGCTAAATTCAATGCACAAAAATCAATCTCCTGTGCCAATACCCTGAAATCAAATAGCGGAACTTCTTCGGACAAATCAACTATACCCTCAAATTCAAAATCTACATAATCATCCTTGATCTCAAATTTTCCATTGATCACTTGACTACTTAACTTTCCCTTATATTGGGCATCTCGATACGTGTAATTTTTATATTCCAATGAAGCAATTCGTGCACTAAGATCAGCATGAGATGCCAATAGACTGGAGCCCGATCCGTCGGTGATATCTACTTGAGCATTAATAAACCCAAAGTCATTGTTGTTCATGAACCCCGCCATATCAAAGTCCTTCAATATCAACATCCCATTGTATCCGATCGCATCCTCTCCCGTTCCGGACAAATCAAATTGAATATCTATATCCGCATCTCCCAATAAACTGAAAACTTGACCATTGGCAACGAAGTTGTCCAAATATCCATCATAAGTTCCCTCAAATCTTACGTCCCCTAATCTCAATACTTCCTTGGGCAATTGCAACTTGCGACTGAGTATGTTCAGGTGATCCATATTGCTTGACAACTCACGGACATTGGCATTGATCACCGTTGTTGCAAGATTTTTTCCTTTTTCATATACGATATCTCCATCAAAGTGCTGTTGGCGACCGATCCAAAGTAAGATCTCCCTCCCTTCCAGTATATTTTGATCCCAAGTAAAGTCTCCACTTACTTGTATTCTCTCACTACCCAACATATCTCCTCCCACTTCCCCCGCAAGAACAGGGATGACTCTGTAAAAATCCCGTAACCTAACACTTGAAGGTGATACATCCATTTCGAAACGAGCTTCGGATACATCAAAATCATCTTTCAAATCACTTACAATTGCATCCAACTTCACAAAACTATTGTTCAAGCGAACTTCAAGTTTATCAACTTCCAATTCATCAAAATTTCTTTGGATACTCTGTATCGTCAAGTACCTCAATTGATCCTTGCCACTGTCAAATGAAATATTTCCTGCTCGAGCTCTCCAATCCAAAGGATTCATATAATCAATATCAGTAAGGATCATATTGACGTGGGACAAATCAACTTGGGTATCTCCTCTCCTTGACACCCGGACAGATCCATCTATAATGGTCAATTGATCAAGAAGAAAGTGTATCCCCGGTGCAGCGGAAATCAAAAGCGTATCTTCCAACGTTGTCATTTCCTCATTTGGCAAATCTTCAGACTCTATCATTATCATGGGTTGATCCAACATCAATCGTCCAAAATCCAATCTGATAGAATCGCCCTTGATCATCTCGTTTACAACCAATTCTGATGTTCTCGTATGCAACAACAATGTCTGCCCCCTATTTTCATCAACTAACTTAACACTCAAATCATCGATTCTCAAATAGGACAACTCCACAGGAAACTTGTCGGAGGGCTGCTCGGGTGGCTGATTGTCTGAACCACTTACGGCCTGTCCCCAATTGCTCGTCTCTGCCCCTTTGTCAATCGAAATACGAATATCTACTCCGCCAATCAATATATCATTTAACCTAGGCTTGCCACTGACCAATGATAATAGCGTACCCTTAGGACTTATAGATATATTATCAACAACAGCCAATGTATCGACCTTTGAACCTAAAACGACAATATCGTGAATCTGAGCACCTCGAAACAAATCAAAAGTAGTATGTCCAATCAAAATATCACCGCCGATCTTGCCGGAAAGTTGCTCTACAATAATATTGGTAACAAACCTCTGTACCGCTGGAATATGTAAGATAGATACGAGAAAAAAAAGAAACAAATAAGTATAGATCACCACTCTGAGGACAATCGATATGATATTGTTTTTCTGCTTCTTGTCTTCCACTGGGACAAACTCTTTGAGTAATAACTCCTTTTTAGAACATAAAGATGTGAAGAAAGCTAGGCTTTAACCTATCTTTAAACCAACTCTCTTGAGTTATAGGCATTGAATATTTTAATAGATGCTACCGCCGATGCTACATCGTGAACGCGCAACAACATTGCACCACCTTGCAAAGCAAGCATATTGGCCGCAATCGTACCACTTAAAGCTTCCTCAGGTTGTACACCCAAAAGCTTGTAAATCATAGATTTGCGGGATACGCCCACCAATATTGGACACTCTAGGATCTCAAAGGTGTTGAGGTTCTTTAGCAAAGTATAGTTATCCTGAATTGTCTTACCAAATCCAAATCCCGGATCTATTATAACATCATAAATCTCATGTGATCGACACGTATAGAGTCTTTCCGAAAACCATGACAACAATTCAAGTACAATATCATTGTAATGCGGTTGCACTTGCATACTGCTTGGAGTTCCTTGCATATGCATTAAAATGTATATCAACCCAAGCTCTCCTACCATAGACAAAAAAGTGTCATCCATCCGGCCTGCACTGATATCATTGACCATATCCACACCTACAATAGCCGCTTCTCTCAAAACCTCAGAACGATACGTATCCACGGATAAAAGTAGTTCCGGAAAGGCTGATTTTATCGCCATCATTGCCGGAATCAACCGATCTATCTCTTCTTGGTTACCGATCTCCAAAGATCCCGGACGCGAACTCATCGCCCCGATATCAACGACATCCACACCATCTACAACCATTTGCCCTACGGCATCAACGAGTAAGGAGTCATCAGTATATCTACTTTTAGCATAAAATGAGTCCGGTGTTATATTGACGATTCCCATAACCTTGGGAACACTAAGATCCCATACCTCACCACGTATTTTAAATATCCCTGAGTTTGATTCTAGCATTCACACTATTCTAAAAGAACAAAAGTACAGGATATCAAATGGGAAAAGACTTAATTTCCATGCAAAAACAAAACACACCAACAAATCCTAACAGTCGATAACAACATAAACCGAATACTCCCGATGCCAACTCTGTACAGTGCTTTTCACAATTCAAGCTTCATAAGATTGGATATCTAAGAGGACTTGGTTATCTTCGTGCCATCAATCCTTTACCACACTGGGAGATTTCTTCTTTTTATTGATGAGCGCAAAAGTCACACAGTGAGCAGAAAAGCAATGGATTTACTTCTTGGAATAATGTTGGTGATCGGAGCAACTGGTTTGTTCATATTTGCCGGAGATACTACAAAAACGATGCCTGCACAGGAAGTTACAGAACCGGATGTCGCTCCCATAGAATACAAATATGGTTTTGATGTAACCCAATACACCTTTGAAGAATATCGAATCAAACGCAATAGTTTTATGAGTGATATCCTGATGGGTTATGGTGTAGATTTCTCCAAGATTCTCAAACTTGAAGAAAAAGCAAAAGATGTCTATAGTCTCCGCAAAATCGCAGCAGGAAAGAATATTACATTTGTTAAAAAGGATTCTTGCGGTGCACCTCATTGTTTTATTTATCGCCCAAGTCGCCTACAGTACGTGGTTTATAACTTTGGCGATGAAGTAAATGTTTCTAAGCATGAATTGCCCTACGATATATGCATAGAAAGTGCCAGCGGTATTATTGAGGACAACCTATCCAATGCCATGGATAAATTGGGGCTTGGCTTAAACCTGGTGGACAAAATGGAAGATGCATTGGCTCAAGTCAACTTTTTTACATCTCAAGTAGGAGATCAATTCAAAGTTATATTTGAACGTATCTACATTGACGGCAAGCCGTCGAGTACAGGCAGGATTCTATCCGCTGCATATAAATCTGGAGACCGGGAAGTATTTGGTTTTTACTTTGCCAACGATCAATACAAAGGGTACTACGATTATGAAGGCACACCCAACAAAAAGACTTTTTTGCGCGCTCCCGTAAGAGCATCTCGAATATCTTCTGTCTTTAATCGCAATCGTTTTCACCCGATATTAAAAAGAAGACGCCCTCATTTGGGAACAGACTATGCCGCACGTACAGGAACACCTATCATGGCCGTTGCCAACGGAGTTGTCACTAAACGCGGCTTTACCAAGGGCAATGGCAACTATATTAAAATCCGACATGATAAGGTGTACGAAACGCAGTATCTGCACATGAGCCGATTTGCCAGTGGCATCCGTCCCGGAGTAAGAGTCTCTCAAGGACAAACAATAGGATATGTTGGCCAAACTGGTCTCGCTACAGGTCCACATGTATGCTTCCGGTTTTGGAAGAATGGCAGACAAATCAATCACCGGATCGAAAATTTTCCACCCTTGAACCCCCTTCCTCAAGAGGAACTTCCCCAATTCTATAAAGTCCGGGATGATCTGTATACTGAAATTAACCAACTTCCTTACGTCGGCCGTGAATTGGTATTTGCGAGTATGGCCGATTGAACAGAATAGACTCTCCCGCTCCTTTAAAAAGGAAGCATCACGCCTCAATACACACTTATACTTTTAGCCATTGGGTCATCATGCCTCCTATGCCTCCGTTTTTAATGCACAAAATTGTCGGTGCTCCTCTATTGCTAACTCAATCAATCTAGCCACAAGTGCTTCATTGTCAATGCCCGAATATCGCCACAATGTCGGATACATGCTTACATCCGTAAATCCGGGCAATGTATTGATCTCATTGATATACAACTGGCCTTGAGGCGTCAAAAACATATCGACCCGAGCCATCCCAACACATTCAAGAGAGACAAAGGTGCGTATGGCCAACTTCTGAATCCGCTCCAATTCCTCCTCGTTGACTTGTGCGGGTATCACCAACTCCGCTCCGGTCTCATCAACATACTTGGATTCAAAAGAATAAAATCCATCCTTAGGAATGACTTCTCCCGGTATAGATGCCTGTGGATCCGTATTGCCGAGTATAGCACATTCTATCTCCCTCCCGATGACACGTTGCTCGATAATCACCTTGTTGTCATATTCAAATGCCTTATCAATGGCAGGTTGAAACTCAACTTCTGATCGTACAAAGGAGATGCCCACGGATGATCCGAGATTGACTGGTTTGACAAACAACTCCGCTCCCAATTGAGCAACAATATCACTGTAACTATAACGATACTGATCTCCACGTCTCAATGTGACCCATGGAGCACTTATTATGCCTCCATCACGCAAAAGACGTTTCATTACCTCCTTGTCCATACCCATTGCAGATCCCAATATACCAGGACCGACACATGGCAAATTTGCAATTTTAGCCAACCCTTGTACAGCTCCGTCTTCGCCATACGTCCCATGCAATACAGGCCATACTACATCAATCGTCGAAATCGGTTCGCCACATGGCGCTTCCGCTGAAACAATATAATGATCATCACAATTCTGTGAAAAAAGAATCTTTGTCCGCTTGTCCGATAATGCGACTTTCAAAGGATCCTTCTCTCCCGAAACCTTCATTTCTCCTCTTTGATAATACCACTGCCCGGATTTGTCAATAGCTATTAAAACAGGCTCATACACATCCCTATTCATCTGAGAAACAATGTTTTGTGCAGACAATAGCGATATCTCATGCTCCGTTGAACGTCCGCCAAACAGAATGGCAACTTTAATCTTTGACATAGTTCAAAGATACAAACTCATGAAGGTCATCAAAATATAGAGGGAGATAAGAATAACACCATCAATCCAATACAGCGCACATAAACATAACTTACTACACGCCTTGTTAGTCACTCGATACCCAAACGGCTATAAATTTCAAACCTGAACGCCTTTTTATCGGCATTCAGGTTATATTCATGCACTTCGGGGTAGTGCTGAACTGCTGTTGAATCATAAAAGTTCAACAGATATGTGGTGGTTATCAATAATCAAATACTACTTAAACATGTTGATACAATGGCCTTCTCATCTATATTTATGTCATTCAGTCAGAAAAAGTCCTTGCTATCAACCAAAAAAGAAGTTACTATCGGCAAATGTAGATAATATTGAATAATATTCAAAATAAAAACAATACAACGTAACTATTCAGCACCACTGTTTTTAGACAGTAAATAGGCATTTTTGTTCCTGTCGAAGCCATATTTTTTGCAGCGTAGCATCGCTACGTAAGAAAAATCTGGCAAAGACAGGTGCAAAAAGGGCATTTTCTGGCAAAAA
>JAJRXG010000076.1 GCA_024276375.1 Bacteroidota bacterium
GAAAACCGATTACTTTTGTGACGCCTTAAAAGAGACTGCCTATGACCTTACCTTCTTCATTTGACGCCCCGATCTTAAGAAAGGTTTTGTCCAAAAAGAAAGGTAGGAAAAGCAAATATCAGAATACGGTTGTGCAAGATTACTGGTTGGCCTTGGTCAGTCGAGAAGTAAGTTTGCAAGGCAGAAGAGAGGTACTTACGGGAAAGGCGAAGTTTGGTGTATTTGGAGATGGCAAGGAGCTTGCGCAAATTGCGATGGCCAAGGCATTTCGAGCGGGTGATTTTCGTGCCGGATATTATCGTGATCAGACATTGATGATGGCTTTGGGATTGTCTTCAGTAGAAGACTTTTTAGCACAGATGTATGGAGATGTGGATTTTGATAAGTTTTCCGGTGGCCGACAAATGACGGGACATTTTGCTACGCCATTGGTAGATAAGGATGGAGTATGGACGGATCATACACGGGGCTATAATATCAGTGCAGATGTTTCCTGTACGGCAGGGCAGATGGCTCGTGCCTTGGGTCTTGCCTTTGCCTCGAAGAAGTATCGCGAAATAGGAAGGAAAAAGAGGGCTAGGAATTTTTCCCGAAAGGGGAATGAGGTTTGTTTTTGTACCATCGGAGATGCAAGTACGAGTGAGGGCGTGTTTTGGGAGACAATCAATGCAGCTGCGATTGAAAAAGTACCCCTATTGGTTGCTGTTTGGGATGATGGTTATGGCATATCAGTACCGACACGATTGCAAACGGTGAAGGGGTCTATCAGTAAAGCTTTGGGGGGATTTGTTAGAGAGGGCAAGTCAAATGGCATAGATTTATATACGGTAGAGGGGTATGATTATGCAGCATTGTGCATTACTTTTGACAAAGCGGCCAGAAAGGTGAGAAAAAATCACACACCGGCTATTGTTCATGTCAAAAACCTCACGCAGCAGCAGGGACACAGTACTTCCGGATCCCACGAGCGATATAAGTCCAAGGATCGCTTGCAATGGGAGATCGAGTATGACTGTATTCGAAAGATGGAAGATTGGATGAAAGCGATCCAGTTGATTAATGCCTCCGAGATCAATGAACTGCGCAGAGAAGCACGGGCATTTGTCCGCGGGAAGAAACAGGGAACATGGAAACGCTATCAAGAGCCCAGAGAAGAATTGAGAAGGCAGTATTATGAGGTATTAGAAAGCGTAGCTCAATTAATCGAGCCCAAAGATCTTCGGGATATTCAGCAAGGTTTAAAGGAAATGGTATTTCCTGCTAAGGGTGAAATCCTGCATTTGTCAAGAAACTTAATATATAAACTAATAGCCGCAGAATCTAGTGTACCGCAAGCTTTAACAAATTTTGTAAAGAGGTTGCAGTTAGATCTGGACAATAGTTATAATACGCATCTGCTCGCAACAGGACATTCTTCGGCATTGAATGTGGCGGTTGTTCCACCATCTTATGACGATTATAGTCCCGTAATAAATGGGTATGAGTTGATCAATCGTTTTTTTGATTTTGCGTTTGATAAATATAAGGGATTATATGCATTTGGTGAAGATGTAGGATCGATCGGGGATGTCAATCAAGGGATGGCAGGGCTACAGAAGAAGTATGGTGTCGAGCGCGTATTTGATGTAGGTATTCGCGAATGGACAATACTAGGACAAGGTGCAGGACTCGCTATGCGCGGATTAAAGGCTATTGCCGAGATTCAATACTTGGACTACCTTGCCTATGCCTTGCCAGTATTGACTGACGATGTGGCGACCTTGCGATATAGAAGCAATGGTCAGCAGCAAGTACCATTGATAGTCAGAACCAGAGGGCATAGATTAGAAGGTATATGGCATGCAGGCTCCCCGCTTGGTATGCTGATCAATGCAGTTCGTGGTATGTATGTATGTGTACCACGCAGTATGACACAGGCTGCGGGAATGTACAATACCTTACTTCAGGCCGGGGATCCCGGTATCATAATAGAATGTCTCAACGGATATCGTCTCAAAGAGCGACTTCCCAACAATATAGGAGTATATACAGTGCCACTTGGTATTCCGGAGATCTTGGTGGAAGGAGATCAACTCACTGTTGTCACTTATGGCGCTTGTGTGAGATATGCGGTAGAAGCTGCACGGGTAGTAGAGACGATGGATATATCGGTCGAAATAATTGATGTCCAGACCTTGTTGCCGTTCGATTTGGAAAAAGTCATCCTAGCTTCCATTCGCAAAACCAACAAAGTTTTATTTGTAGATGAAGACTTGCCTGGAGGTGCCTCAGCCTATATGATGCAAAAGGTCATAGAAGAGCAAGGAGCATTTCAGTATCTAGATGGTGTGCCGGAGACGATGAGTGCTGCAGAGCATCGAACACCTTATGGTTCTGATGGTGATTATCAAGCCAAACCCCAAGTTGAGGATATGGTCGAGCGGATGTACAAGATGGTTTTTGAAGAATCGATGTATTGAGACAGCACACCAATATCTTAGAGAGTGCAAATAAGCATCGATGGTGTCTCGATGATTGGAGGTATGCAGCTTATTTTGCAATTTGGGATTTGGAATTGTTTTCTCGTTAGAGGAATGTCCGGATAGAAGCGAAGCGATTTTTTTATCCAATACTCTGAGGAACCCTTCTAATCCATGGGTGTGTATCACAAATTGCATAAAATAGGATTTCTCTTGATGAGCGAAACAAATCAACACCTCTCCACCACGCATTTCCAGCTGATTCCTAGGACTCAACAAAGCATTTTGCTCCGGTCTTTAGACTGGGGATAAAAACAGATCCACTGTATTGGCTTTAGCCATTAATATGCATAGGTTAAGGGCTAAAGCCCAATATGAAAAAGGCATGACTCCCCCGGATATAAATATCCGGGCAAAAGTGTGTATAACAAAATTGTATAAAACGAGGATGTTGATCCGGTAAGGCTCTGTCCTCATATGTTTAAGAACTCCTCATATAGAGTCTCCCTTGATGAGCGAAACAAATCAACACCTCTCCACCACGCATTGTCAGCTGATAAAGTGCAGTATGTTATACACACAATCCATGGCTGGTTGTGTTTGATATTAAAAAAATGTCTAATATTGTCAAGCCTTTTGCACCGTAATGTGATGGCGATAGTATGAAAGTCATTTAGAAACAATCAAAGAATCCGTTCTCTTGAAACACCTTGTCATCATTCCTACCTATAAAGAGCGTGAAAATATAGCAGCTATCACTAGAGCAGTCCTAAAATTAAAGGATATGGAGGTGCTGGTAGTAGATGATGGGTCTCCCGACGGTACGGCAGATATAGTGAGAGAACTTCAGGATGAAGCGCCATTGTCGGGACGCTTGCATCTGATTGAACGAGCAGGAAAAATGGGCTTGGGAACGGCTTATCTGGAGGGGTTTAAATTTGGTATTGAAGGAGGCTACGATTTTATCAATGAGATGGATGCTGATTTTAGTCACAATCCAGCGGATCTATTGAGACTCCGTGAAGCCTGTATCAAAGGTGCGGATGTGTCGATAGGTAGTCGCTATGTAAAAGGAGGGAATACCGAGAACTGGTCGTGGTTGAGAAAATTTATATCTCAAGGGGGCTCACTATATGTGAGGATCTTGACATCTATGTCGGTTAAAGATCCGACAGCGGGATTTATTTGCTATCGTACTGAGGTGCTCCGGTCTATTGACCTGGACAAGATTGAATTTACGGGCTATGGTTTTCAGATAGAAATGAAGTATGTCGCTCATAAATTGGGATACACAATAGTCGAGGTGCCCATTTTGTTTAAAGAACGCGAGCTTGGGGTATCCAAAATGAACATTAGTATCATCTCCGAAGCGATCAAAGGTGTTTTTAAGCTACGTAGCAGAAATATCCGAAAGTATTACGCCCTAGGACAGGATTGATAAGGCTTGCACTGATACCAGATGGTGTATAAGGAATACTTATGCAAGTTGCATAATCTCCGATGTATTTAATATTCAAAATATTTCTATTAAAAATGGTGATCTTAGAAAGCATCGATGCCATAGTGATCTAAGTGCATTATTGCCAATCATTGACATGGAATGATCGATGGTCAAATAAGTATCGGATAGAAAAGTGAGAGGATTGGTTAGGAGGAGCTTGACTGGAAGAAAATTACACATTATATTTGTAGTTAATATGTAATCTTCATATTACCAACCTGTTAAAAACGCACTTCTGCGTTGGTGTACGTTTGTACACGGAAAATCAAAGAGCATAATAGAATAGTTTATAAAATGTAAACGTATTGTTTACAATTGCCTACATATTAGACTTTTACACATTTAAAAAATAAATTTTGTGATAAATAGTGGTAAATTGTGGGAATGAGTGTTACATTTGAGGCATAAGATGCACATTAAGTGTTTCGGATGACCGGAGAATACAATTGCAAAATAGATTCGAAGGGCCGTATTCGGTTGCCTTCGAAATTGATTCGTCAATTGGGCGAAGGCAATAAAGTATTTACGATCAACCGAGGTTTTGAGCAGCATCTTATTATGTATCCCAGAGAAGTGTGGGAACAGAAGACGGAAGAAATGAATCAATTGAGTCTGTATCGAACTGACGAGCGCAAGGTTGTGCGTTTTTTTTATCGCGGGGCATCGGAAGTTGAGATGGATGGGGCTGATCGTATTTTATTGCCCAAGGGCTTAATGAAGTTTGCTCAGATCCAAGATGAAGTTGTTCTTTTTGCTTATCGAGATCAGATTGAAATTTGGTCGAAGGAGGGGTACGAAGCCATGATCAATGAGGAGCCTGAGAATTTTGCCACATTAGCGGATAAGGTTTTTGGGGTTGACAGAACGGATCTGTAGGATGAGTGAAAGCGATTATCACATTCCTGTTATGCTCGATCAATGTGTTGATTATCTCAATATCAAATCCGATGGCATATATCTGGATGTGACATATGGCGGTGGAGGTCATTCGAAGTCAATTATTGAAAAACTAGACTCTAAGGGGCATCTTTTTGGTTTTGATCAAGATTCCAGAGCATTGCAGAATGCGATTGTTGATGATCGCTTTACGATGATTCACGGCAATTTTCGATTTGTCAAGCACTTTATGAATTATTATGGTGTGACACATGTCGATGGTATTTTGGCGGATCTGGGTGTTTCTTCTTTTCATTTTGATGAACCGAGTAGAGGGTTTTCGTATCGGTTTGATGCGGGCTTGGATATGAGGATGAACAAGATGTCAAGATTGACAGCTGCGGAGATACTCAGGACGTATCAAGCCGAGGCTTTGCAAGATATTTTTTCCCAATACGGGGAGATTCGCAATGCTAGGACATTGAGTGAGGAGATCTGCAGTGTAAGGCGTCATACTCCATTGCGAAGTACCGGAGACTTGGTATCTATCATAGATAGGATTTATAGAGGAAGCCGGAAGAAGTATATGGCTCAGGTATTTCAGGCATTGCGCATTGAAGTCAATGATGAAATAGGAGTACTTGAAAGGTTTTTGAAGGACAGCTTGGAAGTCTTGGCTCCTGGAGGAAGGATGGTTGTATTGGCATATCATTCGATAGAGGACAAGGTGGTCAAAAAGTATTTGAAATCTACTTCAGGAGGAGGAGCGGAGGAGCGGAACACATTTGGAAGAGTAATTGAAAAATATAGAATAATAACACGAAGGCCTATAGTTCCTTCCAGTGAAGAAATTAAAAGTAACAGTCGTGCGGCAAGTGCCAAACTCCGTGTGATTGAAAAAATAAATTAGCGATGGCAAAACAGTCTAAGAAGTTTAACTTTTATGATTGGCTACCTTACTTGGGGTTGGTAGGTCTCCTGGTGCTATGTAATATCGCTACTGTACATAGTGCAGAAAAAAAAATAAGGAAGATCAACAAGAAAGACAAGGAGATAGAAGCGTTGAGACGTGAGTATATCTCCATAAAGCAAAAGAGTCAGTACAATGGTACGCTCTACCAAGTGACGAAAGAGATGGACGGTGTAGATATGGATAGTGAGATTCATATCCCTAAGAAAATTGAAAAGACAGATGCCTAGCAATCATCGCAAGAACGAGGTGCTCTATAGAGTGTACTCAGTGCTTTTGGTATTTTTTGTGATTATGCTGGTGATCATGTATCGATTGATTAAAGTATCGATCATAGAAGGGGATGAGTGGAGGAAGAAAATTGAAAAAAAGAGTATGGTATGGCGTCCTGCTAAAACACAGCGGGGCAATATATATGCTGAAGATGGTCAAAATTTGTTGGCCACTTCTGTTGAGTTCTTTGAAATACGGATGGATCCTGTAGTTGTCAGCCAAGAGGTATTTGAAAAAAATATCGATGGTCTTGCACGAGGATTGGAAGCATTTGACAAGCGCAGAAGCGCAGACCAATGGAAGTCGCATATTGTAAAAGCTCGACGTAAGGGTTCGCGTTATTTGCTCATTGCCAAACACGTAGATCACTTCAAGTTGCAACAATTGGAATCATTGCCAATTTTTAAATTGGGAAGATTCAGAGGAGGTTTTCGCAAGATTAAGAGTTATGAACGCGAGCGTCCATATCGGGATCTTGCAGCTCGTACAATAGGAGTAGATCGCGAAGATCACCGTGTTGGTTTAGAACATAGTTTCAATCGATTGTTGCGTGGGGAGGAGAAGAAAGCCTATATGAAGCGATTGCCGGGAGATATATATGTTCCGGTGTTTGACCCTACGGATTATGAGATTGTCAGAGGCAAGGATTTGGTGACAACGATTGATATCAATATCCAGGACATAGTCCACAATGAGCTCTTGAGAGGAATAGAAGCGCACAACGCCGAAGGTGGTACAGCGATCGTTATGGAAGTTCAAACAGGCCGGATTAAGGCGATATCCAATCTGTCGAGAAACAGAAAAGGAGTATTAGGTGAGTTTCACAATTATGCTGTTGCGGATCGCTCAGAACCCGGCAGTACGATCAAAGCGGCGAGTGTACTTGCGCTTTTGGAAGATGGATATGCGGATAGTCAGACGATTGTTGATTTTAGTGGAGGAGTAAAGAATTTTTACGGATTGAAGATGTATGATTCGAGCAATCACGGATATCAAAAATCGACTTTAAAAGAGGCTTTTGAGATATCTTCAAATATCGGGATTGCAAGTGCGCTGGATGAAGCATACAACAAGACTAAAAGATGGTCTCGCTATGTCGGGAGATTGCAACAATTTGGTCTGAATGATGTCTCGGGTATAGAGTTGGAGGGAGAAAGAAAACCATTGATAAAGGATCCCAAAAAGGATAGAAATCAATGGTACAATACGACAATACCTTGGATGGCTCATGGCTATGAGATGGAGATGACGCCATTGCAAGTATTGTGTTTTTATAATGCGATAGCCAATAATGGCAAATTGATGGCAGCTCAAATTGTAAAATCCATCTTGAGCGATGGAGAGGTAGAAAAGAATATGCCTCCTAGAGTTAGAAAAGAATCAATAGCAAAGATCGAGAGCATCAGAGAATTGCAGGTGATGTTGGAGGGAGTTATAGATCGTGGAACAGGGAAAAATTTAAAATCTGAATATTTTAGATTTGCCGGAAAAACGGGAACCACAAAGGTGGATTACGGAACAGATGATCCCAAGTACAACGCTTCTTTTGCTGGATATTGGCCGGCGGACAATCCCAAATACTCAATGATTGTTGTGGTATATGGATTGAGAGGAGATATCTACTATGGCAATCTTGTAGCTGGGCCGATTTTCAAGAGAATCATGGATTGGTGCCAAGCGATTAAGCCGGACAACAGACTGATTGAAGGTCGGACAGATCATTTTAAAGGTGAGTACAAAGGTAAGGTATATGGTTTTGCGGATGATTACGCATCTATATTCAGTGAGTTGAGAGTCAATTATTCAAAAGCAGGAAGATGGATAAAAGGGCAATCAGGTGAAGCAGGAGAGGTGTTGAATGGGAAAGCCAAAATTTCATCGAAGGAGGTTCCGGATCTTCGTGGGATGGGGTTGAGAGATGCTATATATGTTTTAGAAAATATTGGGATGAAGGTAAAAACAGAAGGGTATGGAAGAGTGAGAAGGCAATCAATTAAACCTGGATTATCCGTAAGAAATCAGGAGATAACGATTTATCTCAATTGAAAATAAATGAAAAGAAAATTGTCAGATCTACTCAAAGGAGTAGCATCTTATGAGATCAGAGGAGTCGAGCATATTTCGATAGAGGCATTGCAATTAGATTCTCGGAAGGTAAGCCGGGGCGATTTATTTGCAGCGCTGAAGGGAAGTGTCTCAGATGGACATACATACATTGACCTAGCGATTGAACGTGGTGCTGCGGCAGTCTTGTGCCAAGAATGGCCGGTAC
>JAJRXG010000077.1 GCA_024276375.1 Bacteroidota bacterium
CAGTGGAGCATGGGTATCGAGTGGTGTATATGTCTATACCATACGATTGGTCGCCAGCAATGGATCTGTCAACTGGGTGACGGGTGATATTACGGTGGTAAGGTAGCCATTGTTTTGTCACAATTATTGATGGTTAACGCCCCTCAGGCTTCGGAGTCAATCGAACGGCTTTGTGTTACACAGGAAATTAATTGCCCCTTCGGCTACGGAGTTTTGTCACAATTATTGATGGCAACCGCCACTCCGGCTACGGAGCGCGTCAATAATGACGCCAAAACAGGATGGGGCGATGCTGACTATTGAGTTTATACCCAAGGCAAAATATATGAAGCTCCTGCGGAGCTATAGCAATAGGATGAAGGTGTCGAGCGATGAGAAATTGCCCCTCCGGCTAAGGAGTTTTGTCACAATTATTGATAGCAACCGCCACTCCGGCTACGGAGCGCGTCAATAATGTGCGCCAAAACAGCGTGTGGTATGATTGCTGACCTTGGGTTAAAACCCAAGGCAAAAGGTATGAAGCTCCTGCGGAGCTTATGTGGGTTGTCTTGATACCATTAACCCACAAATCTCACTATTTCGCAAATTGGCAACGTCGATAATCTTCTCATTCGACTTTGGGTAGAATCCAGCTCAAAGGCAGGCATTGTTCCTACACATACTATTACTCCCCTATAGCGCCAAGTTCAACACCTTCAGAGTAAGCCACTTTAATACCTTGATTGTGAAATGCTTCTTTGATTTTTTCATTCAAATCAAAGGTGACTTCCCAAAAATCATCGGGATTAATATAGGGTCTCACCGTGACTATAATATTGTGTGTATCAAATGACTCGATACCTATGATCGGTTTGGGATCCGAAAGAATCTTGGGATAATCATTCAATGCGCCGAGAATGGTCTCCTTGACTTTTGGAAAGCTTTCTTCATAAGGCATTGTAACAGAGAGTTCAATTCTTATATGTCCCTTGGTTGAAAAGTTGGTAATAATGTCATCCGTGACTTTTCCATTGGGGATGACCAATGTTTTGTCTCCGGGTGTCAAAAGCGTCGTATTGAATATCTGAATGCTTTCTACTTTTCCAAAAAAACCACTTATCTGCACCCAATCTCCAACCTTATATGGCTTGAAGAATACAATGGTGATGCCGGAAGCAAAATTTCCCAAAAAGCCTTGAAGTGCCAACCCAATCGCAAAAACGACGCCCGCTAAAACTCCCACTATAGCAGATACCTCAAAGCCCAACAATCCCGCTGCAATAAGTATAACGATAAACTTCAGTGCAATAGAAGCCATAGATGAGAAGAACCCACTGAGTTCTGGCCCTATTCCCGTCCTATCCAATACATGTTCTAAAAGTCGTGTCAACTTTTTAACAACAAACATTCCTGCAAAGAAGACTATTATCGCACCGACTAACTTAGGCGCAAATCCAACAAGTTCTTTGGTATATTCAGATATCTTTAATTCCCAATCCATCATATTATTTTTTTCTTCAGCAACTTTTGGTTTACATCAATTATAGAAGGGTTAGAGCTACAATAATAAAAAAATATGTATAAATTATTAACTTATACTATAGTTTTAACAATAATTACTCATTAAAGTAATATAGCATTTCGACTTTCAGACGGAACAATTTATTTGTTACAATTCAGGTAGGCGTCATTTTGGCTAAAAAAACACTTTCCCCGTCATATTTCCGCTATTTTTTTCGCCGTAGCGCTGCTATGCCTCAAAAAATAAGCGTCATCTGACGAAAAAATTGCCTTTTTTATCTCAAAAGCACCCTCCTGAATAGTAACTTATATTTTAAAAGACTCAAAACTTACTTGCTAAACCAGAAGATCCCGTCTCGTGTATTCTCTATGAATTGTTATAACAACTGCCTACATTGCATACAATCGATCCATGCTATCTGAAATTTCTTGCAATCGCCGGCGATCCCCTCCGGGCACTTCCGCTGATCCCCAACCGGCGCTATAACCCACTTCGGCGAGCGCTTCATTGACGCTTGCATAATTGGCATCACCATCTCCAAGCAAGACTTTAAATCCTTGCCATATGCCTTCCTCTTGCTGCTTCTTTCGACTGTAATCCTTAATATCTATTTTTTTGATCCTCGATCCCAATATCCTAATCCACTGATCCGGCCACCCGTAGCGTACGACATTGCCGACATCAAAATACCATCCTATGCGTTCGCTCTTAAATTGATCCACATATTGAGCCGCTTCCAAGGGACTCAACAGGAAGTTGTTCCAGACATTTTCGATCGCTATATCGATACCGGTTTTTTCGGCAAATGGGACGAGCTTCTCAAGCTCAGCAGTAGAACGCTCCCATGCTTGATCATAAGATACGTCCTCATTGACAACAGCAGGTACTACCAATACCGATGTCCCTCCCAAGTGTTTACACCTTTCAAGTGATTCGATAATAGAATCACTGCATAGCTTTCTGACCATGGGATCCGGATGAGACAGAGGATTTTTCCAATGCAAAGAGTTGACCAATCCCGGTAGTTCAATTCCGGTAGCATCTCTGGCTGCCAATACCTCTCTGTCATCTAATTGATCCGGGCTATCTAGTTCTATGCCATCAAATCCCAAATCGCGGACTAATTTAAATTTATCCAGAAGATTGAGGTCTTCTTTTATCATACCATACTTCAAGCTCTTTTTGTGCAACGGACGGTCTCCGGTCACTTTAGATATTTTTTTCTCTTTTGGAAGAGCTAGAGCCAATGTAGCCATTCCCGTTGTTTTGATAAAATCTCGCCGTTCCATATGTCTTTTGTTAAGTAAATTCAGTGATACCAGGCCGTGCTATAGGCTTCAATGGCCATTTCATATCCCATGTCATTTCATCAATGGGAGGCCCCAATACTTCCTGGGAGGCCAGAGCTTCCTCATATGTCAATGTCTTTCCTGTGTATGCCACCATGCGCGCCATTATTCCCAACATGGTACTCTCCGCCATACGAATACCGTCATTGTAAGGATTGCCATTGCGAATAGATGCAAACAAAGTATCGTGCTCATTCTGATACATATTCTTACGCTCGCCCTTCCAATTCCACTCTCCTTCTCGATTGATGATCTGATGTTTGTTGGAGACATTGATCTGACAACGTCCTTGATCTCCTATGAGATCTACACCATATGCGCGTGTACATCCTTTTTGCTGTCGGCTGAAATGATATCCTCTTCTGCCCTCTCCATAGTCATATACGATGGCAAAGTGATCGTATATATTACCGTATTTTTCTTCGATTCGACTCTGTCTCCCTCCCGTTCCGGATGCACTGACGAGCATAGTGTCGCCCATGGCCCAAGACATCATATCAATACTGTGAATGGCTTGTTCGATGATATGATCTCCGGACAACCAGTTGTAGTATAACCAATTGCGCAATTGGGTCTCCATCACGCCCCAAGATTCCTCGGGTTCATGATACCACAGAGCACCTGTATTGTATGTATTGTATATAGTATGGACATTGCCGACTGCGCCATCAAGAATGCGGTTGAATGTATCTATTTTGGGTGTATCGTGTCGCCAACAAAATCCCGACATAATCGCCAGATTTTTTTCTTTGGCTTTCTTAGCGACTTCAATAACCCTTCTGATTCCGGGGGCATCGACTGCTACGGGTTTTTCACAAAACACATGCTTGCCAGCCTCAATAGCTGCTTCCAAATGCTTTGGTCTGAAATTGGGTGGCGTAGTTAGTATCACGACATCAACATCTGAAGCCAGGACTTTTTTGTAGGCATCCAATCCCACGAATCTGTGGTCTTCGTCAACCATAATTTTGTCCTCAGCTTCCATAATGAGATTCTTGTACGACTTGTCCAGACGATCTTGAAATGCATCTCCCATAGCAGTTAAAACAACGTTGGGATCTGCATTAATGGCTTGATAGGCGGCTCCTGTTCCCCTGCCGCCACATCCGATCAATCCGACCTTTAGTGTATCCACATTGATGCGGTTCTTTAATGATGGCCTTGAAGACAACAAATTCAATCCTAGTGTTGTCCCTAAGACAGTTGATCCGGTCTTCTTAACAAATGCTCTTCGAGATGACTTCCTTTTTTTCATGTGCTTTTTTTGTGTTTTATGGCCACATAAAACCTGAAAGGCTTGATGTGTATGATTTCTTTTCTTGATACCTTGATGCTACTCGTTATAAATATAAGAATAGCTTATGAATTGTGCTTCTATTAAGGCATACTCTTTTTTTGTTACTATTCAGGTAGGCGTCATTTTGGCTAAAAAAACACTTTCCCCGTCATATTTCCGCTATTTTTTTAGCCGTAGCGCTGCTATGCCTCAAAAAATAAGCGTCATCTGACGAAAAAATTGCCTTTTTTTATCTCAAAAGCACCCTCCTGAATAGTAACCTTTTTTTTCAAATACAATATTTTGCTCTTTGGATAAAACTTTATGAACTCCATTCTTTCGACGGGATTCAATATACACAATGTTGACGCTAAGGCATCAGCATGCATGCAATCTTCAGCTTGAACTACAACGTGATGTCTGCCTTCAATGCCATATCCCGTTCTCGGATCAATAATATGCGAATAGCGCCTATCTCCATCCTCCAAATAACGATATTGGTCTCCAGAGCTCGCTATGGCCAAATCTTCATATCTATCAATCTCTCCTGCAAGTTGTCCCTCCCACACTACTTGCCATTTTGATTGATCCGGGGGGCGTGTTCCGATATATAGGTCACCCCCGCCGTCGATAAGGGCTTCTTCGATCCCTTGGGAGGACAAGTATCGAAAAACCTGATCTATGATATAACCTTTGGCGATTCCACCAAGATCCAATCTCATGCCACTTCGTTGCAATTGTACAGCATGATCATCCTCTCTCAGCAACATCCATCGATAATCTACAAGACGTAGAGCCTCCTTGATTTGCTCCTCAGAGGGTATCATGCTACGTCTGAAAGCCCGGCGCCACAACTTGCTCAGCGGACCTATTGACACATCAAATGCTCCCTGCGACTGAATGGCGATATCTTGAGCCGCCTTCAAGACCGTCCATAATTGATCACTTACTTGGATCCATTGGCCTGAACCTGCCGATTGAGAAAGACGGGTCACTTCACTGTCCTCCTTATAATCACTAAAGATATAATCGAGATCATCCACCAAGCTCCAAACAGCTCGCATCAATTGATCTCCTTGAGCGGAATCCTGAGGATAGCACACAATGCGAAAAACGGTACCCAACTTTTGAGCAGTAGCTTCATATCTTATCTGTCCAAATGTCAAGATCGTACTTAGAACAAGAGGCAGCATCAATATGTAGCGTATAGGATTTTTCACGATACAAACACTAACCACCGAGTACTAACATCCAGAATTCTGCTTGCTCTTCCGCAGTAGGTTGGTGTACGGGTTTAACGATGCGAAATCCTACAAAGGGAGAATCGGTATTCCACCAAAAACTCTTGGGTATCTGAGGGTCACGCTCTTTCCAGGCACGACTAGACTTAATTCTACAAGTACAACGATTCAGTTCCGGATCATCATCCCAAGAACCACCTCTTACTGTGCGTGGATGCAAACGAGTAGGTTGAAGCCAAGGGTTGTGATCAATCTGATCCGTCTTATCCAGAGTCGTATAGGCATCCTCTTGATATTGATCAAGCGTCCACTCTGAGACATTGCCAAGCATATCATACAATCCCCAAGGATTGGGTGTCTTCATACCGACCTTGTGGTATCGCTCTGTACTATTGTCATAGTGCCAAGCGTGATTGTCCAGCGAATCCGTAGCTGTATCAAAATAGTATGCACCCGATTGACCTGCCTTGCATGCATATTCCCATTCTGCCTCAGTAGGCAGTCTATAAAAATCTCCTGTCTTATCACTCAACCATTTGCAATATTGCAATGCAGCAAATTGAGTCATGCTAGAAGCCGGATATCCATCCTCTCCCATGCCAAATGTAGGATCTTCATAGGGTGGACTTGGACGAGCAACTGCATCCGCATTCCAATCAGGATTGTCTTCTGAGGGCTTGTCTTTTTCCTTCTCTCTGAAAATGATATACTCATCATAGGTCACTTCATAAGTTCCCATCCAGAAACTATCCACTGCCACTTCAAATACAGGTCCTTCATCACTTCTGTGAAATGGAGCGTCCTCTGTACTTCCCATCTCAAATACTCCTCCAGGGATCAGACTCATCATGAATTGCACATCTGTTCCCGGAATCTCTACCTCAATTGTATCAATCTGTCCGTTCATATGTACAGTCCAAAAGATACACAACACTACGATGTTTATGAATTTTATCATTTATTCAATATTTAACTTTTTTTACTACTTATCCAATTGATATGTAAATACAAATGTCACTTCGATATCATCATCTGTTACTATTTGCCCAAACATCGCTGTGGGTGGAGTAATTCCAAAATCTGACATCTTGAGAGATTTGGAACCTTTAAAGGTTAAAATGTCCTCCTCCAATCGACCCTCTACATGAACGGAAATGGGATTACTCTGTCCAGCAATCTCAAGGACTCCAAGGACATCTATTATAAATGAACCTGTTTCTTCAATACCTTTTACAATGACATCTTCGGTTTGTTTAAACAAAATATTGGGATGTTCACTTGATTTTAAAGCCTTATAGATTTTATTATCCATGGTATTACTTCTACCACTTTTAAGACTATTGGTCGAAACGTGAAAGGAAAATTCACCAATCCGACCTCCTTTTTCTATGTCCAATTGTAAGTTTGTAGGTAGATCATGAATATCTTCTGCCTTGGCTATCCAACTGTGCAGGGTTGAACTTCCTTTAACTTCCACTTGCGGTGGTTTGTCTGCGGAGAGGGAATAAGATTGGATTTGAGCAGTCATAAATGTTGTCGCACACAGCAATGCTGAAAATAGAATGGCATGTCGTATCATAATGGGCTATTAATACATCACAATAAAGCAATAATAATTGAGACGCGTTCCACAACCAAACGATTTTCACAATGCCTTAACCAAGATTAACAGAACGACAATCAAGCGTTCAAACCCGTGGGTAGCTGACATCTCCCAAAGATGAACCTGCTTTTTTAGAGACTATCAGAAGATAATTGATATATTTCGATCAAACGATATCAGTTCTGTTCACAACGAAAATTAATTGATAAAGTTAGATATGTAAAGTCAGAATTGCTACACAAATACGATTCACAATAATCTTGCTTACTTTGCATGCTTAGAATATCTAGCTTGTTAGAGACAGTAATCCAAGTATTGCTCATTCTGTTGATACCTTATATTGCCATAAGGGCATCTCAGAGGTATCGTCTGGCGAAAACTTTGGGACCAATCGTCTTGTGTTTTGCGGTGGGCATTATCATCTGCAATTTGGGTTTGTTGACAATCAATGAAAGGGTATCCGGTTTCTTTCGAGATGGAACTGTCTTGATGGCGCTACCCATGTTACTATATTCTTCTGACGTACGCGCTTGGTTCAGCGATAGCAAGACCAGTATTGTCTCCTATGGTCTATGTGTGGTCTCAGGGTTGATCGGGTCAATGCTTGCTGCCTTTGCATTTCAATCATACATTGAGTCTATCTGGATTCCTGCCGGGATGATGGTAGGTATTTATAGTGGTGGTACACCCAATTTATTTGCCGTAGGTATCGCACTCAACGCTCAAGATGAAGTCTTTACCTTGACCAATAGTGCGGAGATTTTTTGGGGTGCATTGTATTTGCTGTTTTTACTTACGGCATCGAGTCGTGTCTTTGGCAAATTCCTCAAGGCACCGAAATCTGAAATATCAAAAGGAGGAGAAACATTTGAATATCTCCGGTATAACAAAATGTCACTTAGGGATTCATGGATCGCCTTGGGTATTACACTGGCTATCGTCGGTTTTAGCATAGGAGTCTCATATGCCATATTCGGAAAGATGGAACCCACATTAATCATCGTTTTTATTACATCTCTGGGTATTATTTCTTCTCTGTCCCCGGATATTCGCAAACTTCGGGGGCCATTTGAGATAGGTGACTATCTATTATTGATGTTTGGCGTAGCCGTAGGGATGATTTCAGATTTTCAAGAGTTATGGAGAGAAGGAGGTCCGTACATTTTGTTTGTTTTGATGATTCTCGTAGTTACTATATTGCTCCATTTAGTATTGAGCAAATTGTGGGGTATTGACAGAGACACCTATATCATTACTTCTACGGCGGGATTGTATGGCCCTGTATTTATCTCACAGGTAGCATATGCTTTAAAAAATCGCTCCGTTATTGTAGCGGGGATGGCGGTCTCCTTGATGGGATTGGCAGTAGGCAACTATCTTGGGATTGGACTGGCATATTTGCTTCGTTCCATGATGGGTTCTTGAGTATCTGTTTTTCTATCTGTGGTGATACTTTGCTTGCATCTGTCTAATTTCGCAACATCATCGCATCGGGATCCCAATGAATAATCGTCCGATCAACTAGGCTCATATTGCACGCCAGAGCTGGTGCGGCCGCACGCATCCCAAATTCCGTATTCTCAATCAATGGCGTCCCTTCCCGGATGGCTCGAGCAAAGTTAGACCAATGGTCAACATGACTGCTATAACCTTGCGGTACCTTATACTCTAGCTTTTTAGGATCTTCTATTTTGAAA
>JAJRXG010000078.1 GCA_024276375.1 Bacteroidota bacterium
GATACTTTGCGATGGATCGGGACGAGCGATGGGAACGAATCCGCAAAGCCTACGATCTACTCGTCAATGGTATCGGCACGAGATATGAAGACCCTATTGAAGGTATAGAAGCAGCTTATGCCAAGGGAGAGACAGATGAATTTATAGAGCCGATGTTGATTGACCCTTCAGGGCAAATAAAACAGGACGATGTCGTTATCTTTTACAACTTCAGGACGGATAGACCCCGACAATTGACCCGTGTATTGACACAAGAAGCCATGCCGGAATATGGGATGAAGCCGATCCCGCTATACTTTGTCACCATGGTCAATTATGATCAGCGCTACGAGGGGATGCACATCGTCTATGAGAAGAATATGATTCAGAATACAATGGGAGAGGTGATTCAGAATGCAGGATTGACCCAAGTGCGGATAGCAGAGACAGAGAAGTATCCCCATGTCACTTTTTTCTTCAACGGTGGTAGAGAAGCAACCTTTGAAGGTGAGCACCGGATCTTATGTCCCTCTCCCAAAGTAGCGACTTATGATCTTGCGCCGGAGATGAGCGCAAGAGATATCACTACGGCCATAGTGGATCGCATAGATACAGATGAGCCCGACTTTATATGTCTGAATTATGCCAATGCAGATATGGTGGGCCATACAGGTGATTTTCAAGCAGCCATGCGTGCTTGCGAAGTGGTAGATGGGTGTCTCAGAGATCTTATAAGTACTGCGCTGGAGCATCAATACGAGATCATCATCATCGCAGATCATGGCAACTCCGACTACATGATCAATGAAGATGGCACGCCCAATACCGCTCATACTACCAATCCTGTTCCCGTCATATATGTATCCGATGACCCAAAAGGGAAACATATAGAAGATGGAAAGCTGGCAGATATTGCGCCTACTTTGTTGTATCTGATGGATATTCCGATACCCAAGGACATGACGGGAAGACCCTTAGTACGACCATCACTCATCGACAAATTGAAGGATACGGGAGTTCGGTTGGTCGCGGTCTCTAAGACTAAATCTGTATCACAAATCATGGCTCTTTACGATCAAGGAGTGCGGGATTTTGGTGAGAATCGAGTACAAGAGATGGTCGAAAAAGAAGCCCTGTTGCCCAAAGACATTCGCTGGCATCAGATCGGGCACCTACAACGCAATAAAGTCAAATACATAGCGCCATTTGTACATCTCATTCACAGTGTAGATCGAGGAGATTTGTTGGAAACGATTGAGAAGGAAGCCAAAAAAAATAATCGTATCATCCCGATCCTTCTAGAGATAAAAGTAGCCTCGGAGGCGACCAAATTTGGTCTGTCTGGTGATGAAGTCCAAGCAGTATTGGCCACCTTGTTTAGTAATACCTATCCCCATATTGACATGCGTGGTTTTATGGGTATGTCAACATTGACAGAGGATATGAAACAAGTGATATCGGAGTTCAAAGCGTTGAAGGAGATTCAGATGAATGCCCTCCAAAAGTATCCTGAGCATGCAGATAAATTGCAGGTGCTGTCTATGGGGATGTCCGGAGACTATGAGATCGCCATCCAAGAAGGCGCCACGATGGTACGCATCGGAAGCAAAATATTTGGGGGTCGCTGATAGAATCGGGTATTGGTAAAATATTTATTGTGTCTCAGGGCAGATATGTTGCATTGATCTTAGTTATCTTGTGATTTTATGCAAATGTAAATATCAAAAAAGAGTTTGTCACGGGTGCAATTCAAAACAACATCGTTATACTTGGAACAGCGGTATAGATTCATAGTCCAAATGTGGCTTTTATTGAGTACGATGATGTTGTTCTCATTTGCGGAAGCGAAGTAAGAAAATGCGCCCATGCATCAGTCCTTCAACCAGTATAGATGAATCTACAACAACAACTACGCGATCGATATGAAAAGACCTTCTTAAGCGCTTATGAGCGACTCAATGAAGAACAGCGTATGGCTGTAGATCATATCGAAGGTGCGGTGATGGTGATCGCAGGTCCGGGGACGGGCAAGACTCAGATTCTGGCCGTTCGGATCGGCAAGATACTAAAGGACACAGATACACAAGCACATCAAATCCTGTGTTTGACATATACCGATGCGGCGACCAATGCGATGCGGAGTCGATTGGTAGAGATCATAGGACCCGATGCACATAGAGTCAATATCCATACATTTCATGGGTTTTGCAATCAGGTGATACAAGAGCATCTGGATTATTTTGGCGATTATCGTCAACTCGATCTGATTACGGATCTAGAGAAAATAGATTTGTATAAAGATTTGCTTCAAACGCTCCCCAATGATCACCTACTCAAGCGACTCAAGGTAGCATCCGATTTTGAATCCAGAAGACTGCAACATTTGTTCTCATTGATGAAGAAGGAACACTATCGTGTTGAAGATATATCAAGTGCCATTGAGCGATATCTCAATGATGTGACCAATGATGAGTCGATGTATTATAAACGCAGTGGCAAGGGATACCAAAAGGGAGACTTCAAGCAACAGGCATATGATAAAATCGAAAGACAGATGCGAGAGTTGCAAGCCGGAGCGGACTTGTATCCCCGATATGAACAACTGATGCTTGATATGGGTCGCTATGATTATGATGACATGATCCTATGGGTGATCCGGGCTTTTGAAGAGGAGGGACAATTGCTGTCGGAGTATCAAGAGCGTTATCAATATTTTTTGGTAGATGAATTTCAAGATACCAATGGTGCTCAAAAGCATATCCTAGATCTATTGATCAGCTACTGGGGTGATAATCCCAATGTCTTTGTGGTAGGAGATGACGATCAGGCGATCTATAAATTTCAGGGTGCCAACCTCTCCAATATTACGGATTTTAAAGACCAATACAAGCCCGAGACAGTAGTCTTAAAGCAGAATTATAGATCCAGTCAACGGATATTGGATGCGGCGATGGGATTGATAGCGTTCAATCAAGAGCGCATCGTCAACCGAGCAGATTATGATCTGGACAAAAATCTTGTAGCGATGGGTCGATATAAAGATGAAGAGCGAGCGGTGGTGATCAGAACTTACGACAACACATCTCATGAGCAAGCACATATCGCGCATCAGTTGGAAAGATATCACAAGGCAGGAAAAGACCTTGGCAAAATCGCCATTTTATATCGCAAACACCAACAGATCGAAAAGCTCGTAGAGGTATTGGAAAAAAAAGGAGTGCCGTTAAACATCCGTAAGAGGGTGGACATACTCAAGATACCACTCATCCGCAATGTCCTCAATATATTGAGATTTATCAATGACACCTATCAGGGTAAGGGGTTTACGGATCGCGCTTTGTTTGAGTTGATGCATTACAATTTTTTTAAAATCCAACCGGCGGATATTTCTAAACTCATCTGGTATCACCGTCAGATCTCAAGCAATAAAGAAAGCGAGGAGTCGAGTCATCTATCTCTTTTTGCGCTGCTCAATGACATAGAGCAACATCCCAAGTTGCGACTCTCCTCCCAGCAGGAAGTATTGAGTCTAAGAACATCGCTTAACAAGTGGGTGGGAGATATACGGGATGTGACACTTCAGATGCTATTTCAAAACATTATGAGTGAAGGGTATGTCCTTGATTATATCTTGAGACATGCAGACAAGGCATGGATGCTACAAGTAGTCGGAACGCTATTTGACTTGATCAAGGATGAAACGGCCAAGAAGCCGGAGATGCAATTGGAGGACTTGCTTACGATGATAGACAAAATGATAGAAAACAAAGTCGAACTAGGCGTAAACAAAGTGATTCAAAGCAAAGGGGGCTTGAATTTTACCACCGCACATTCTTCCAAAGGGATGGAATATGAGGAAGTCATTATCATTGGGGCGACAAAAGACAAATGGAACAACAAAAGAGGCAACAGCCAAAAGTTTTCATTTCCTCCAGAGATGATTGGAGGGACTAAAAACAATGATGAAGATGAGCGTCGCTTGATGTATGTGGCCATGACCAGAGCTGAGCGTGCGCTGGATATCAGCTATAGTCTGCACAGGGAGGATGGCAAGCAACTCTCCCCCAGCGCATATGTGGATGAAGTGCGTCTGGCGGCAGATATGGATGTGACATCGCAAATTGTCCCTGCTGAGATCGTAGAAGACTTTCAGGCCAATATACTCATGAAGGGAACCCGGACAGTCACACTATTGGATCATAATCTCATTGATAGGCGATTAGAAGGATACAAGCTCAGTGTCACACACCTCAACAAGTATATGAAATGTCCGATCACATTCTACTTTGAGTCCATTCTGCAAGTTCCGATGGCACGGACGAAATATCTCGGATTTGGACGGGCGGTACACTATGGGCTGGAGATGTTTCACCATGATTTGAGCGAAGGCAAGAATCCTAGTAAGGGGGATTTAATAAGCTACTTTGACGCCGGTATGGCATATTATAAGTCTCATTTTACACCCACGGAGTTCAAAGACATATCAGCATATGGCGTGCAGATACTGAGTGCCTATTATACTGAGTACCTCGTTGCTCCCCTTGAGAATGTCAGATATCACATGGAGGTAAAGATTGACCAAGTAGAGTATAAAGGAATTCCGCTCAAAGGCGTCTTAGATCTTGTAACGCAATATCGTGACCATGTATCTGTAACGGATTACAAAACCGGCAATCCAACGACCAGTAAGAATCGACCCAAGTTATATACACCGACGGACAAATATCCCAATGGTGGAGACTACTGGCGGCAAATCGTATTTTATAAAATCCTATGCGATAGCGATCCCAAGCGAAGATGGAATATGACGGACGGTACGATGGACTTTGTAGAGCCGGATCGAAAGACCAAGAAGTTTACCCGGAAGAAGTATGTCGTCTCCCATGAGCAGATTGAGATCGTCGGACGACAGATTGATGAAGTATGGCAACGGATTCACGACCATGAATTTGACAATGGGTGTGGAGAAGAAGATTGTTATTGGTGTGCATTTATAAACAATGATACTATTGTTGGCAACCCTCCGATACGCGGTGCGGAGATGCAAGTGGAAGAAATAGAAACGTAGGCTACTGTTGTAGAAGACAACATTTTATGCGATAAAAAGAATGTGGTGAAGTTTTTGATATACTACATTTGCACTCTTATTGTCAAGTCATAAAGGTATAGTCATCGTGAAAGTTACGGAGCATATAGAACAAGCGAAGGGAGAAACACTGGTATCATTTGAAGTATTGCCCCCGCTGAAGGGAGGTAGTATGCAGTCTATATTTGATATTCTTGATCCGATGATGGATTTCAAGCCTCCATTTATTGACGTGACGTATCACCGTGAGGAGTTTGTATATAACAGGAGAGAGAGTGGATTTTATGAAAAAGCATCGATCCGCAAGCGTCCGGGCACGGTGGGCATCTGTGCGGCTATCATGCATCGCTATGGCGTAGATGCAGTACCACATTTGATTTGTGGGGGATTTACCAAGGAAGAGACCGAGAATGCGTTGATAGATCTAAACTTCCTCAACATCAACAATGTATTGGCATTGCGGGGAGATGCTCGCAGATTTGAAGATAAGTTTGTTCCAGAAGCTGAAGGTCATCACTATGCGCTGGATCTCGTTGAACAGATTCAAGGGATGAATGAGGGGATCTATCAAGATAAAGCCATAGAGAATGGAGCATCGACGGATTTTTGCATAGGTATAGCAGGCTATCCAGAAAAGCACTTTGAAGCTCCCAACTTTGAATCAGATCTCTACTATACCAAACGCAAGATAGAAGCGGGAGCAGATTACATCGTCACACAGATGTTTTTTGACAATACCAAGTACTTTGAATATGTCGAGAAATGTAGAGCTGTTGGAATCACAGTACCGATTATCCCGGGATTAAAACCTATTACCAAGCGCTATCAGCTCAATTCTATCCCGAGAAGATTCTTTCTCAACTTGCCGGAACCCTTGGTAAAGGAAATAGAAAAAGCCAAGGGCAGTGCAGCTATCAAAGAAGCGGGCATAGAATGGGCCATCGCTCAGTGCAAAGAGCTAAAAGAGGCAGGTGTGCCTTGTATGCACTTCTATACGATGGGAGATTGGGAGACTTCCAAGCGGGTCATCGAAGCCGTCATGTAGTACTCATAACATCCAATCTGTCATTCTTCTTCCACCAATACACCAACCCTATCAATCCTCCGATGAACAAGGCGATTGATATCAACTGCGCTTGTGACAACTGTGCTCCCAAAAATTCATATCGAGGATTGACTCTTATGAATTCAATAAAAAACCGCTCTATACTGATCAGAATGGCATAAAGGAAGAACAGTACACCTGCCCTTTTGATCTTCTTGCGCAACGACCATAAAATGGCAAATATGAGTAAGCAAGCTATGATCTCATACATCGGTGTTGGAAATACGGGTGGGCTCAACTGATGACAGTACTTGTCCACACAATCTGCCATGACAACCCCTTCGTTGAGAACATTGCGCGGATATTCATATGCCCACATCCAATCCGGCAATATAAACCATGATGGCTTAGCAGCTTGATTGACTACGCCCCAATCTCCATCACCGGACAATTGACAACCGATGCGCCCTACTGCATATCCCAGACTCAAAGCAGGAGCAAATACATCCATCACATGCAAGGGGCGGATGCCATGACGCTTCACATAGATGTACACTGCGGTAAATGCTAGTATCAATCCTCCATATACTGTCAATCCACTCCCAGAAGTAATCTGCCCAATCGGATCTCTCCAAAAAGTATCTAAATTCTCAAGAATGGAAAATAATCTGCCTCCGATCATACCAAAAATGGCCGCAATAATCGTGATGTCACCGATCCTGTTAGAAGGCATGATCGTCCTTGCGACAACCTTTGGCTTTGGCAGTTTCTTGCGCTGACCATCCCAATA
>JAJRXG010000079.1 GCA_024276375.1 Bacteroidota bacterium
ACGTAGCGAGTGAATTGTTAGGTATAACCATCTCTTGTATGACGACATTGACCAAATAAATATCAAAGCTTAAAGAATGGGATGCTCGAATCTCCCTTGAAAACCAAATACGACAAAAATAGTCTGTTTCATTTGCATAAATTATGAAAAGTCTCCTTTTCTTTGAGTCGAAATGAAAAAAACAATAGACAACATGTGGTGGCTTGAATTTAATCGACATAGTCGGAACTGAGCGCCCTGTTGTGTAACACAATTAATAAAATGGCTTATCGGAATCCGATAAGCCATTTTTACGTTAAATATGAGATTACCATAATGCACATCTTAGATACTATAGTCGCATATAAGAAGAAGGAGGTCGCTAAGGCTATGGAAAGGACACCTATCAAGAAATTGGAGCTGAGTCCGCTCTTTCATCGATTGTGCAATTCATACACACGGAGATTGCAGCAAAAGCAGTCAAGTGGGGTGATCGCTGAGTTCAAACGTCGGTCACCTTCCAAATCAGCGATCAACCTCGGTGCTGACTTGCAATCCGTCACACGAGGTTATGTGCAAGCGGGGGCAGATGGCATCAGTATCTTGACAGATGAGCACTTTTTTGGCGGTAGCCATGCTTATCTATCCCAAGTACGCCACGATCTTCCGGAGATACCATTGCTACGTAAAGAATTTGTCATAGATGAGTATCAGGTGATAGAAGCCAAAGCACTGGGAGCTGATTTGATACTCCTTATCTGCGAGATTCTTACTGCTCGGGAGGTGGCATATCTCGCTCAGCTCGCTCGATCATTGGGTATGGAAGTTCTACTGGAGTTG
This sequence comes from Bacteroidota bacterium, assembly GCA_024276375.1. Taxonomy (GTDB): domain Bacteria; phylum Bacteroidota; class Bacteroidia; order Chitinophagales; family Saprospiraceae; genus JAJRXG01. The sequence continues at coordinate 820 of JAJRXG010000079.1, forward strand.
CACAGTGAAGATCAGTTGGATAAGTTCTCGGAGCATGTCAGTGTAGTTGGCGTTAACAATCGCGATTTGACAACATTTGCTGTAGATTATGAGCGCTCTAAAAAGCTCTATGACCAACTTCCTGATGACATACCGAAAATATCTGAAAGTGGTCTAAGTGACCCCAATACCTTGGTGATGTTGTATGAATATGGATTTAGAGGGTTTCTCATCGGAGAGCAATTTATGAAGCACGATGATCCTGCAAAGGCCTGCAAGGAATTTATTACTGCCTATCAACGATTGAAGCTATGATCATTAAAGTATGCGGACTAAATAATGCCAAGAACTACACCGATATCATTGATATCGGTGTAGCGATGACGGGGATCAACTTCTATCCATCTTCTAAGCGGTATATTGACCAAGGTACACTCCCACCTAAATCAACAGAGCAGCGTGTGGGCGTATATGTCAACGCCACTTTGGACTATATAAGATCATCAATAGAGGATTACAACATAGACCTGCTGCAACTCCATGGAGATGAGTCAGTTAATTTTTGCCGTAAGGCGCAACAACTCAAGCCCATTATCAAAGTATGGCGCATCGGAGCAACAATAGCGTGGGAATCTATGGAACGTTATGCCTTTGCTGATTACTTCTTGTTTGACACAAAAACCAAGGGCTATGGAGGATCTGGTCATCACTTTGATTGGGACGTATTGAGAGGATATAAGATGAAAGTACCATTTTTGCTCAGTGGTGGGATTTCGCCTGATGATGTAGATAGAATATTGAATATCAGCCATAAGATGTTTGGAGGTGTGGATATCAACAGTAGATTTGAAGTAGAGGCGGGTATTAAGAACGTAGAATTAGTGACTTCATTCATAGCAGCATTAAAAAAAGGAGATCGATGCAATACCAAGTAGATGACAGGGGATTTTATGGAGAATATGGCGGTGCTTATATTCCGGAGATGCTCTACGCCAATGTAGAAAATCTCTCTAAGAAGTATCTTGAGATCATGAAGGATCCTGGATTTAAGCAGGAATTTGACCAACTGCTCAAGGATTATGTTGGGCGCCCGAGTCCACTCTACCGTGCCAAGAGACTTTCGCAGCATTATGGTTGTAAGATATATCTCAAACGCGAGGATCTCAATCATACAGGAGCACACAAAATCAATAACACCATCGGACAAATCTTGATGGCTCAACGTCTCGGAAAGAAACGCATCATCGCGGAGACAGGAGCGGGTCAACATGGTGTTGCTACGGCCACAGTATGTGCCTTGATGGGCATCGACTGCATCGTATATATGGGCAAGGTCGATATCGCTCGACAAGCTCCCAATGTTGCACGCATGCGTATGCTGGGTGCAGAAGTCAGACCTGCTCTAAGTGGTAGTCAAACCCTCAAGGACGCTACCAATGAAGCCATCCGCGATTGGATCAACAATCCACATGACACCCACTACATCATCGGATCCGTGGTAGGCCCTCATCCGTATCCTGATATGGTGGCCAGATTTCAGTCGATCATCAGTGAAGAGATGCGATGGCAACTCGAGGAGCATGAAGGACGTGCATGTCCGGACTATATCTTGGCGTGTGTAGGAGGTGGTAGCAATGCCGCCGGTGCTTTCTACCATTATCTCGATGAAGAGAGTGTCCGATTGGTAGCGATAGAAGCATCGGGCAAAGGGATAGATTCTGGTGCGTCCGCAGCTACATCTGTCTTGGGATCAATGGGTATCATCCACGGCAGCAAGACCATGTTGATGCAGACCGAAGACGGTCAAATCATCGAGCCATATTCGATCAGTGCAGGTCTGGACTATCCTGGTATTGGACCTCAACATGCGCATCTGATCACCAGTGGCAGAGTACAGGTACTTGATGCAACAGACGGCGAAGCACTTACGGCAGCCATGCTCCTTACCGGATTGGAAGGTATTATTCCTGCCTTGGAGAGTGCACACGCCATAGCGGCATTGGAAAAGATAAACTTCACTGAGGAAGATATCGTCATTCTCAATCTAAGTGGACGTGGAGATAAAGATCTCGCCACATATATCAACTATATGGATGGGATTGATGAGGATTTTAGAAATTGAAAAAACTCCAATCTTAACAAGACTGATTCTATGAAGATAAAATACTTACGACCCTTAACAAACTAAGTGCAATTGAGTTGCTATTCACAATTGTACCAATACTTGCGCCGCAGCAGTACGATTTTTCACCCCTAGTTTAGAAAATATATTTTGGGTATGCCACTTAATGGTATGAGCGGATAGATTTTGGTTTATGGCTATTTGCTTATTGGATAGGCCTTGAGCAATGTTCAGTAATATCTCAAACTCTCTTGCAGATAACGGACTAAGAGCGACAGCATTTACTCTATCGATAGAAAGCGGATCATTGTTGCGTAATCTACGATAACTCAAGTTTCGGCGCTAAATTAAAATAAAAATGGAGTGTTCATTATTACATCTAAGTTGCTTAAACTGAGTAACTTAGAAGTGATTTTTAACAAAAAACACTCCGTATGCAAAATACAAATTTTCTCCAAAGCGCAAATACAAAAATTGAAAAAGATGATAAATCCATTAAAGGTCAATCATTCTGAAAATTAATTAAATACAATTGACCTGATTTATCTATTAATAAATTGAAATCAAATATTGTTGTGAAAAAAGCTGATGCAGTATCAGTAACATCTAAATGTTTTAAGAAAAGTATGCTTTTAAACGACTTCATTTGGCAACCTAAAAAAATAGGACAGACGGAGTTAATACGTTGGTATGCTGCACTCAGCAAATTCATCGGCAATAGCAAACAATAATTATATAAACATCAAATCTAATCAAAATGAAAAAGTAACATTACTAGTAGCCATACTGAATATGGTCACATTGCTTATAACTCAAAATTTGGAAGTCGATGGAAAAGTCAAAATATCAGTAATGGATCCAGCCACCCCTTCAGCACAGCAAGTAACACGAGAATCTGACGGCACCCTATCGCTGATGTCCTCCGGTAACACAACCTATGACATAGGAGACATTGTGCACGGCGGTGTGGTATTCTGGTTGAGTACCGATGCAAAACACGGAAAGGTGGTAAGCATTTATAATATTGGTTTTGTTCAATGGAGCAATATTATAGATGCAACAATTGGATCAGGAGCCCGGAGTGATATCAATGGAGCGGGCAATACCGTAGCCATCATGATGCAATCCGGGCATACGAATTCTGCGGCGCGGCTCTGTGTGGACTTGGCGTATGGTAGTTATGACGATTGGTATCTACCCTCAAAAGATGAGTTGAATGATGTGTATGGTAACAAAGCGGCCATTGACTCTACCGCAACGGCAAATGGAGGGGAGGCTTTTGCGTTGCATGGTACTGGAGTTCTACTGAATTCACCTCTGACAACGTCTGGAGACATGGTTTTCGGCAATGGCGTCCAGGTCAACAATGGCTTTGAGGGAGCCGCCTATTATTTATGGGCGGTTCGGGCG
>JAJRXG010000080.1 GCA_024276375.1 Bacteroidota bacterium
CAAATTTCAATTATATACGAATGTTTTTATGAATGACACATCAAAAATACGAATAAAGAAATTACGACGTCAGATAAGTACCAGTATCCTTGGTCATATGGCTTAAATTTCTTTCAACATTTAGTCATTGCCCAAGACTCACAGTTTATTTATCCCATAGTGGCCAGACAGCTGAGATCGTGTGCAGCTGCGTATTTACAAGTCCGGTTGCAAAGTGCGAAGCGCTTCGATCCAAGAATTCGGGAAGGGAGTCTTGTATAGTTTTTCATAGTTATAAGGGATGATTTCTTGTTTGGAAATCAGCGCAAGGTGCTGGTTTTTCAGCGAATAAACACGGCTTTCCATAGTCAGTCGATCTGTTTTTAGCTCCGTGACTTCAACAGTGATCAAAACTTGATCAGGGTATGTGATAGGGCGGATATACTTAGCATCTAACCAACCGAGAATGGGAGCAACCCCAAGAGTAAAGGAGGTATCTATTTGGGCAGTCCGAAAATATTCTATTCGCGCGGTTTCACACCATCTGAGGTAAACGGTGTTGTTGACATGTTGTGCTGCATCCATATCGCCCCATAATACGGACAAGTCAATGGAGACGGGCAGATTGTCAATCAAGGGATATTTCAGGACTAAGCTCGATCTAGAATCCATGTAAGTATATCATTAATCACAAGATCCCGTTCCGGTTCATTGACCAATTCGTGGTAGAGACCATCATAGATGACAAGTTTTTTGTCCTTGCTTGAGGCTTGCTTGTGCAGCGTAATCGTACCATCGGGCATGGTCAATTGATCTGCACTACCGTGCAGGGCAAGGAGAGGAATCGTGAGTTTATGAAACAGAGGTGCGGTAGCTTTTATCGCATGCAATATTTCAGCTCCTGTTTTGGCTCGAGTACCTTGAGTATAAACGAGAGGATCATTGAAGTAGGCTTCTTTTACCTCCGGCGATCTGGTAAGATATGTGGTATCGAGTTTTTCGGTTTTTAATTTTGGCAATAGCCAACCAAGAATAGGAGCAAGGCGTTGAAGAAGTGGAGATAGGTTTTTATCTATTTCTAATGCAGCACCGGATGTGATTAAACCTTTGACATCGTTTTGATTGCGTGTAAGGCAATATCGAGTTGCAATAAGTCCACCAAGACTGTGACCCATGAGGAAGGTTTCCCCTTTGATGTTTAGGGTATCGATGACTTTATCAATATCCTCTACAATAGCATTAAAACTGGGCAGGTAGGCCGTTAATCCATCTGATCGGCCATGGCCTCTGAGATCAAAAGCATAGACACTGACTCCTCTATTAACCGCTGCCTCCATAAAGTAAGCATACCGACCTGCATGTTCGGCATAACCATGAATGAGCAATAGCTTTGCCCGAGGCTTTTCGGCTTGAGCCGAAATAAGATGCAGCTCATGATTTTGGTTTACTCGTATTTTTTGGTGATTGAAGTCCATAGAGCCAATTTAATATCATTGTGACAATATTTAAAGGATATGACGGACTCTTTACCTTCCTAACTTGTAGATTATTGGCGTTATTTTTTTGCAGAATACAGTGGTATATGAGTTGATCGATCAGTTTGATCCTCAATATGGAGATTTAAGAGGATGTTTTTTTCCAGATACTGAGCAATTCGGCCATCATCATAGCTGTTGCACCCCAGAGAATCTGTCCGTTGATATCGTAATGCGGAACATTGGTAAGTTCAAATCCTCTCACTTCAATAGTTGTGGTTGATATGATTTCGGGCTGGAGCAGATAAGACAAAGGAATGTTCAGAACAGATGCTACTTCCTTTGGATCAGGAGCAAACGATGGAGTCTCAGAGAGATATCCTACAAAAGGATATACCATATTATCACTTGCATAGACATAAAGAGGGGACAAAGCGCCAAGAATGGCAATATTTTCACAAGGAACTCCTGTTTCTTCTTCTGTTTCTCTCAGTGCACAGGCGATCAGAGATTGATCTATGGCATCCACGCCTCCTCCAGGAAAACTAATTTGTCCGGCATGTTGATCCTCAGGATGATTAGAGCGTTTGATGAGCGTAATCTGAAGATTTGTAGGATGACCGTGCAAAAGCGCGAGAACAGCTGCTGTACGAGCTGTTTTGGTGGGTTGATAGTATTTTCGAGTATGTGCTTGGATTGGGCTCATACAACGTTGCGCGCTCATTCCGGGCAATTGTTGAGACAATTTGGTCTGAAGTGCAGTGATACGAGAGGGGAGACCTGGTTTTTTCAGAAGGACATTTTATTTGTTGGAAAGGTTTAAATACTTTTCGATAGCCATAGTCATCGAAGGCGCTTCCGGGGTAGGTTCAATATTTATCTGTAGCCCAGAATCTAAGACAGCTTTTTTGGTTGAACTGCCAAAAACAGCCAATCGGGTATCTTTTTGTTCAAATGAAGGAAAGTTTTCTTTGAGCGACTTAATACCCAAAGGACTAAAAAAAACAAGGATATCGTAAGTGACATCACTCAGATCCGACAGGTCACTGGAAACAGTCTTATACATCATGACATCCTTAAAGTTAAATTCTTTACGCTGTAGGTATTCAACCACTGTTCGAGCACCTAGGTTAGAGCAAGGAAGCAAAAACCGTTCTTTTTCCCGGTGTTTCATGAGTGCTGTTTCTAAATCCTCTATTTTACGAACACCAACAAAAACTTTTCGCTTTCTGTATATGATAAACTTTTGCAAATAATCGGCGATGGCCTTGGATAGACAGAAGTACTTGGTACTCTGAGACATATCGCATCGAATGATATCACAGATACTAAAAAAATGATCTATCGCATTCTTGCTTGTAAAAATAACGGCACTGAATTCATCAGGACGTATTCGGTTTCTTCTAAACTCTTTTTCCGTAACAGGCTCTACATGTATAAAAGGACGCCAATCAATCTTTAAATTCCACTTTTTGGCCAATTCGAAGTAAGGAGAACGCACAGGTTTGGGCTGCGAAATCAATATCGTTTTTACCAGTTTATATGTTTCTTTCTGTTGGGCGTCACTTTCTGAAGACATAAGAGAAATATTCACAAAGTTTTACAATGCCCCACTGACCAACTTCCACGCTATCAAAATGGGTGCTATTTCGATCGCGCAAAGGTATATAAAAAAATAAAACACATTGAATTCTCTTGCCATAAGAATGCTTAGTACTCCTTTTATTTGACGAAATAGATAAACTACAAGGACAAAACACACTAAAATCGCCAGTAGAATCCTATGTTGACTCATAGGAAGAAACCCAATGGCGATAATAAAAGGAATAAGAATGATACCCAAAATCATATTGTGTGTGCCTATAGAAAAACTATAAACACCAACTTCTGAAGGGAGCTGATAGAGATAAGCAATCACCCACATGATCCAATGACGAATTATATATACACCTAGGATAGCAAACGTGAGAACAAACACATTTGGAAGTTTTCCATAGAAGTAGTGATCATTGATCAACCACAATAGGAATCCCGCATTTGTAAAAAAGAGACCATAGAGAATAATCGACTGTAGATCAAACCACTTACGCCCTTCTTTGTAAAGTGCTTTTAAGTATATTGAATTATAAAAGGTTTTGAGGATAGATATAAATTTGGAGCGATTGATGCTTATCGCAAATGTGAGCAGAGAAAGGGAAACTAGCGTATAAATCAAGACAAGAAGATCATTGGATTTTGGCTGATTTGGGACGTCAGCAAGGGTCGTCTCGTCTAAGGAAGTGTTGTTAGAAGAATACGATTGAGTACCAAGAATATCAAAAGGGTTGTCAGAAGAGCTACTTTGTCTCAAGTTCGCCTGTCTCTGTTGTTTTGTACTGTCTGCCTTAACACTAGGCGACTGCATACCTATGTCAAAAGGGTTGGATTGTTGTCCGGAGACACAGTGTATAAGCGCAAAACAGAATAAGATGAATAAAATTCTCATTTGAAGGCAAAAATAAAGATCTCTGTGACAAAGCGCGCGGGATTATCTTCTAAAGCATGAGACAAGGTAATGTCGTTCTACCATTCATCGCCAATCAGGTAGAAAAAAAGAAAGCTGTTTTTGATATTAATAGTCAGATCTATTGGCAAGAACCAAAAAACGAAATACATTTGCAAACCATTTTGAAAAATGTGTGCTTAATGGAGTACACTGGAATGGTGCCTTAGCTCAGTTGGTAGAGCAATGGACTGAAAATCCATGTGTCCCTGGTTCAATTCCTGGAGGCACCACGACAGGACAAAAGCCCCTACATTTGGGGCTTTTGTCGTTTTAGCACGTATTTTTTGTTGTAATGATTGAAGTACAACACAAATCAACATCTTGTTAATACTGAGCAAATTGAAGCCACAGGAGGTATCTTTGTTCTAACAGAGCCTCTGAGCGAAATATGCCGATACACATCATAAGGAGAATCGCCATACTTGGTGCGGTGTCAATTATAGGGATTGTGTTTATGCAAGCCTATAGTCTGAGACGAGCCTATCTATTGGAAGATTCTGAGTTTAACCAGTCGGTCAAAATAGCCTTATATCAAGTCGCAGAGAGTCTGGCCAATAGCAATAATACACAGTTGCCCCGGCATAATCTCGTGCAGCGACGCAGTTCCAATACCTATGTCGTCAATATCAATGGTGTCATAGATGCCAATATGTTAGAGGACTATTTGATACGAGAATTTGAGAAGCGCGGTATGTCCACAGAATTTGAGTATGGCATATTTGATTGCGAAACCCAAGATATGGTCTATGGCAACTTCTGTCAATTAAATCATCTTGTGAAGGAAAAAAAATCTGACAAAGTACTTCCCACTTTTGATGATTTGATATACTACTTTGTCGTTAGATATCCATCAAAGCACAACTATATCTTGGGGTCGATATGGCAGAACATCGGTTTTAGCTTGATTACGTTGTTGGCACTGGTGTTTTTTGCATATGCGATGTGGGTTATTCTACGGCAGAAGAGACTCTCAGACCTACAGACTGATTTTATCAACAATATGACCCACGAATTTAAAACCCCGATATCGTCCATTAAGATAGCAGCCAATGTCCTTGAAGGAGATCCTGCCGTCAAATCCAATGATCGACTCTCAAAGTATAGCCAAATCATAACGGAGCAGAATGAACGGCTCAACGACCAAGTGGAAAAAGTGCTCAATATCGCTCGCCTAGAGCAAGATAGCTTTCGCCTCAATATAGAACCCCTGAACGTCTCAGATGTACTCAATCAGATTGTATATGCTGAAAATATGCGCGTCAAAGAACAAGGAACGGGAAGTGTCATGTTGGCATCAAAGGACTCAACTGAGATCATAAAGGCAGACAAACTGCACTTCACCAATACGATTCACAATCTGATCGATAATGCGATCAAATATTGTAAAGAAATCCCACAAATCATTGTCAAGTCCTACCTGAAAGGGTCAGATATCTACATTGATATTATTGATAATGGAATCGGAATAAAATCCGAAAACCTAGAACATTTATTTCATAAATTTTATCGGGTCTCTACAGGAGATATACATGATGTTAAGGGCTTTGGGCTTGGATTATTTTATGTACAGAGTATCTGCGAAGCACATGGATGGCAAGTAGAAGTGGAATCAACAGTCGGAAAGGGCTCAATATTCAGATTAATAATACCGCAATATGGATAGAATACTTTATGTAGAAGATGATGAAACGCTGGGGTTTGTAACCAAAGACAATCTACAGCACCAAGGATACGATGTGTCTTTATGTAAAGATGGTCTGATGGCCAAGAAAGCATTCAAGGAGGAACAGTTTGACATATGCGTCATAGATGTCATGTTGCCCAAAATGGATGGGTTTGAATTGGCAACGTATATCCGCAAAGTCAATTCTCAGATTCCAATCATATTTGTTACAGCCAAGTCTCTGCAAGAAGACAAAATCAAGGGACTTCAGATAGGGGCCGATGATTATATAACAAAGCCATTCAGCATAGAAGAACTCGTCTTGAAGATTAATATATTTCTCAAACGCAAGTATATCAACGATAATAATGGAGCTGAAAATCTAAATGTCGGCAAATACATTCTTGACATGAACAATCTCAAACTGAGAAGTAATGGTATCGAAAAAAAGATTACTCAACGTGAGGGAGAATTGCTTGAAGTGCTAGCCAAACATAAGAATGAGATCGTAAAGCGCAAGCTCCTATTGGAGCGGATATGGGGCAAGGAAGATTACTTCTTAGGACGAAGTATGGATGTCTTTATCAGTAGATTGCGCAAGCACTTATCGGATGACCCTAAGGTCATCATCGAGAATATCCACGGTGTGGGATTTAGATTGACAGATGAGTAGGCAATGGAGTTTTTCAGCCATTGACTATGATCAAGGGTTGGCTGTACTCATATTCTTCGGCTACGCAATGAAGGGTATATATACCATCTACCAGACCACTTAGTTCTATTTTTAACTCACCCGCAGGCATACCATCACGAGATAGTATAAGTTTACCGGTGCTACTACGGACTTCTATCAATTGAAGGGCATCGGGGCTTTTGACGGTTACGTAATTGCTGGTAGGATTGGGATATAATGTGATATTGCGTTGTGGGTTTTCGTTAGCATCACAACCATTGGATTTGGTGTAATAATCCAGTAGGCGGACGAGTAAGTCATTGAGCTTCTCGATTTCAAAGTCTTGTACTACAGGGTCTAGATGTGCATTGCCGATACCACTATGATCTGTGATAAATACGTAAGTACCATTGGTAGCCAGCGCCATATACTTCATGAGGAATTCCGTCTGTCGATTGATACCACTAGCGGTGATCGGAATAATCTTAATGCCCTCACGAGCAGCTTCGGCGATCTGTTCATGTAGTTGAGTGAGAACGGCCGGAGTATAGTGGGGAGGTGCATCAAGCACAAGGAATATGATGCGCGCTAGAGCATTGGAGCTCCATGCTTGAGCGAGGGCTTCTTCGAGGGCGCTTTCTACAGCCTCGGGATAATCGCCACCACCATCTGCGGATTGTGCTGCGATAAAATCAAGTGTTTTTTGTGTTTCTGATTGGAGTGGGCTCATACGTGTGAGATATTCATCATTGGTGTCGCGGTAGAAGACAGAACCCATACGCAATTGTAATCCGCGATGATTGCTTTTAGTGCGTTGGATGACGTCTTCCAATTCCTTTTGCAAGTAGGTGATTTCATCGCCCATGGATCCTGTGGCATCCACTACCCACATGACATCCAGAGCTCTACTGGTATTGCAATCGATATCGATATCCAGCAAGTTAACGCCTTGGGAAATGTCTTTTAGTTTGTTGATGGTATATTTAGCATCACCGATATAGACAATGGCTTTGTATTGTGTCAATGACTTTTGGGGAGTATTGAAGTCCGCCCAAAGTTCCGCCTTGCCACTATTGTCGGTGTGAGCAGACCAAACGGTGTTGCCCTTGGCATCGACAAGATCAATGCGTGCATCTTGGACAGGAAGTTCATACTTGTTGCGGATAAATATCGCATATCGAGCTGTGGGATACATCTTCCAGTGTTCTTGCATCTGGGAGTAGTCCTTGTCAGCGAGGAGTTCTTCCCAAGCATCCCACTCATTGAGGTCGTTCCACTCCCCTGCTGTTATTTGCCCGGCTTTGGGAGTGGGTTGAGGCTTGCCGTCACGACCGATGATTACTCTTAGTTCGACGGAAGTAGCACGCGAACTCGCCATAGCGACATCTCCAACTTTCATAGTTTTTTCATATAATGCTTCTGAAGGCAGAGGCGGCGGCGGCGGAGTTTCTGTGGTTATGTCTTTTGCCGCACCCTCTTCGATTTCTATATCTTCGGTATCGGTGGGTTTGTCTTTAGTCGTAGTTATGACCTCGGTATCCTCTGAAGTATTGCTGGATTTGGG
>JAJRXG010000081.1 GCA_024276375.1 Bacteroidota bacterium
AAATGACATTTGAGATCTTGAATAGCTTGGTGGTAAGTCAAGGTGATGTCACAATTGGGGCATTCGGCAGTCCAAGCACAGAACTGACATTTTAGTACAGGCGCATATCCTCTTCTATTTTGAAACAACAGCACTTGCCCTCCTTGTTGGATGGTCTGTGTCATCCCCTCTATCAAGTGCTGCGAAAAGTGTTCCTTAACAAGACCTTTTTTATAGGCCTCTTTCATATCTATGACCTCTATCGATGGTAATATAGATGATCCAAATCGCTCTAACAGTGAAACATAAGCATACTTCCGGGTCATCGCATTGTACATAGACTCCAACGAAGGAGTTGCCGTTCCCAATACCACTTTGGCCTTGGACATTTGAGCCAACATAATAGCACTGTCCCTTCCTTGATATCGAGGAGCGGGATGATCCTGCTTAAAACTCGGATCGTGCTCCTCATCCACGAGCACCAATTTTAGATCCGAGAAAGGTAAGAAGAGTGCTGATCGCGCTCCTACAAATAATTTGTTGGCATACATGGCTGCATTCCATATCTCTACACGCTCCTGATCATTGATTTTGCTATGAAAAACCAACAGGCGCTCGCCAATCTGAGCATTCAACCTTGCTACGATCTGAGTGGTCAGCGCTATCTCCGGAAGCAATAACAATGCTTGTCCCCCGGCGGCAAGAACCTCCAGTATCAGTTCTATATAGATACGTGTTTTTCCACTACCGGTGACTACATGTAGCAATACGACCTTTTCATTGTTGTGATGTACTTGAATCTCTCGAAAAGCTTGCTCTTGATCCGGACTCAGCGGCGTCAACTCATATTGATCTTCATTTTCTTCAAGTACAATCCGGCTGATCTCCTTTTCATAAATTTCAATGATACCTTTCTTAGCCAGCGCTTTGAGTATAGCACTATTCGACCCGGTCATTTCATTCAAGGCTTTTTGGGCGACATGTTTATGCTTACGGGTCAATGCAGCCAATCCTAAAACCGCCCGAGACTGTTTCTCAGAACGTTGCGTCAGTTCCAACGCAGGCGATACATTGCCCTTATATGCCTCTGCAAAAGCAATGTATTTTGCTACAAGTGGCTTATACTTGAGTCGCAGGGATTCTTTTATCGATATCACACGCAGTCGCATCAGATTTTTGATCAAGGGATATACACTCTTCTTATTAAGGATCTCCTGTATCAGAGTGATGTTCATCTCTTGTTGCATCGACATGGCCTCAGCTATAAGGTGTTCATCATCTGTCATTGACAACTGATATATATCAGTAGATGCATTAAAAACAAAAGTCGTTTCGCTTGTAAGTTTAAGTCCTCCCGGCAAGGCTACGGACATCACCTCACCCAGATGGGACAAGTAATAGGTTGACATCCACTGCCAAAATTTATACTGAATAGAAGTGATGACCGGAGCATCATCTATCACTGCTATGACATTGCGGGTTCGTGAGATGGGGTTGTTCTGATGTATCTCTACAATGATTCCCGAATATAGCTTGTTGCGTAATGGCACTTCGACACGTCGACCAAATTCAAGTTGATCCAATAACTCGATGGGAACAGCATAGGTATATGTCTGTGGAATCGCCAACGGCAGAAGTATCTCCACATAAGTACTCTTGTTGGTATCTAATAACTGGATACTTGTCCCCACTCAATCGAAGTGATCTGTCTGATAAAAAATATCTTCTTAGACAAAAGTACATCTATCAACAACAATCTGATGACAATATCCGGGTACTTCCAATAAAAGATCACGTATCCCTAACGATATAGCATTAGATCCCCTTTGACCATCTTCTCGGCACCCGCATCATTGTAGATCCTCGCTACATAGACAAACACACCACTGTTTAACGGTCTTCCATTCCAAGTGCCATCCCAGCCGTAATTGATATCATTGATCGGAATACGGGCTTCATCAAACACCATATTGCCCCATCGATCAAATATTCTAATATCATATACAGCATCACTGTCATCCTCTCCCTGAATATAGAAGCGATGATTGCCGGATACACTTTCGGGATTGATTACATTGGGTGTATATATTTCTCCAATACCATTGACATTTAGAGAGATACTGGCCGAACTCATACATCCGTCTATATCCGTAATCGTCACCGTAAAGGTGGTAGGCTCTGTTATATCCACACTCGGATCAGGACAATCATAACAACTCAAGCCCGGAACGCGGTCCCACTCTATGACATCAATTGTGCCACTGAAGCTGATGTCCAAATCATACATTCCCAATGGATCAATAGTGAACACATTGATGGTCGTAACTAGAGTTCTATCTGCCAAGATCTCCACCATACTAGTCGCGGCACATCCATTGGCATCGACAATACCGATATCATATACTCCCGGAGAAAGATCCGTCACCGTAAACGGCAAATCAGTTATTTCGGATATACCGGGCAGACCTGTTACAGCAAAAATCGGTGTGGCTCCTAGTATCTCTTGTATCACAAAAGAACCATTAGCCACACCTTCGCATGATCCGATTAAATTGTCTGTGTTGATGACCAAATCAGGCGCAATCGTCAAATTCAAGGTGACGATACTGTCACAACCTGCTCCCGACATCAACGTATCTATATATGTTCCTGACATTTGCCTTGTTACCCCTCCAAAATCAAAAGTCTCCCCAAAACAAATAAACTCTTCAATGCTCACTTCTATCATATCTACAACCTCCAAATCCAAGGTAACAATACTATCACAACCACTACCGGCTCTCAATGTCTCAACGTATGTTCCGGATAGATTATAAACCGATGTACCTATACTGAAACTGCCTCCCGTACAGATACGCTGGACGATATTACTTTCGATTGCAGGCATAATCTCTATGATTGTCAATACCGTACTATCGCAGCCTAAAGAGGATGCTAGTATATTGACATATGTTCCGGCAGTAGAATATGTAGAATCCCCGACAGTAACACTCTCACCCATACAGATTATTTGTGGATTGGTTGTATTGATCTCATCGATCACTAGGAGAGATAAATCTATGATGATACTGTCACACCCTTGAGCAGACGATATAATGACCTGTTCTGTTGTTGTCTGAGTAAATAAATTGCCCATAAAATCCAAGGTCTCACCTGAGCAAATCGAAGTATCCAGACTCATGTTCACCGCTTGCATAATGCTCAAGTCCAGCATGATAATACTATCACAACCGGCGGAGGAAGCAATGGTGTCTATATAAGAGCCCATTGTATTGTAAATTGAATTGCCCACTACAAAAGATTCTCCCGGACAAATCGTCTCGCTGAGATTGGTAATAAATGCAGCTCCCACCGACAGATCTACATGAACCATACTATCACATCCATCACTACTGACCAAAAGCACATCGTAAAGCCCGGTCTCCGCAAAAGTTGAATCCCCTATCGTATATGATGCCGCCGTACATATGATCGGCCGTACTGTGTCCATTAGCATTGGAAGAACATTCAGATCCAGACGTACGATACTATCACACCCCAATTGTGAAGTCAACGTATCACGATATAATCCAGATGCTCCATAGATACTGTTACCTACTTGAAATGTCTCATTGAAACATATGGTTCTGTTGAGAACAGGTGGGCCAATCGCCACTCGAGTAAGCAAAAGATTTACAATACTATCGCATCCTCTCGCTGTCGTACCTCTAATGGTAAAAGACTCCGTCTCCGTAATCTCCCGGTCTGTGCTATTCCCATAACTATCATTAAAGACAAATAGATTCTGTCCCGGGCAAAGGGTGACAACTGTATCAAATACAGCCGGTACCAATACTTCCAAATTGACCCTCACAATACTATCACAGCCATTGCCAGCCAGAAAGTACACATCGTGGATCCCTGGGGTCTCCAACATATCAGCATTAATAAACAATTGCTGACCATCACAAATAAAAGTATCTATAGGTGTGATGATAGAATCCGGTATTGTCAAATCCAATGTGATGATACTGTCACAACCCATTGCTGTCTGCAATGTATCAGTATATAAGCCGGTACTAGTATATACATTGTTGCCCACTGTATATGATTGGCCTGCACATCTCAATTCTTCTATCAAAGGTATATTGTAGGTTGGATCGACAGTGAGTTGTACGCGCAATATACTATCGCATCCAGCAACCGTCACAAGAGGTATATCATAAGTACCTGCTTGCGTATATGTTGCTCCACTGATAACAAACATATCTCCTTGACATATAGTGGCAATGGTATCTTTGACTGCCGGAGCATCAATGGTCAGATTGAGTATCACGATACTATCACAACCTTGGGGCGTCATCAATGTATCTCTATATTGTCCTGCGCTACTTAAGATCTCATTGCCAAACGGATAGGCCAATCCGGAACAGCTTGAATCATCAAACTCGTTCACAATCGGTGACATAATGGTCAATGTCAATTCGAGGATACTGTCACATCCCGCAGGAGTCTGTATCGTATCTCGATATACACCGCTCGAGTCTCGCAGTTCTCCACCAAAATCATAAGTCGTTCCTGAGCATATCTCTGCTGTTAACGGTGTCACCGGTGAATCCAATACCGTAAGTGTAAGATTGACAGTACTGTCACATCCTGTGGCTGATCCTCCAATAAATACCTCCGTGTAGTTGCCAGCTGCCGTGAGTTGTTGACCTCCCAATGTAAAGGCAGTACCTGCACATATAGATCGTGAGATATTTTCCGATATAGTGGGTCTCACAAATAACTCCACTGTTACTATACTATCACATCCTGCTGCATTGGTAAATGTCTCTGTGGCCATACCCGTAGTATTTAGATTCTGCCCTCCGAGGATAAATACTTCCCCGGAACATATCGTATCTCGAAGCGTGACTTGGTCAATAGGAATCACAGATCCACTGAATATGATACGTTGTGTACATCCGTTATCTGTAACCAATGTGGTATCATATGTAGGTCGAGTTGCATCCAATCTGACGTTGTAAGTCGGATAAAATACCGAGGCGTTGGCACAGAATGTCGTATCCGGTAACATAATCAACGGTACATCTGAGAAGAAGGACACATTGATCTCGTAGAGGATACTATCGCATCCGCGTACTGACCTTACCGTATCCATCCCCGATGGATTGGAAGCATTGTACGTAACGCCAAGAAAGGTGAAATCTTGATCACTGCATATGACAGGATTAATAGGTTCTGTCGCAGGCGACTCAACTGTTATCGTAACCGTAACGATACTATCACATCCGTCAGCAGCAGGGGTTGGCAACCATACATCCATGGCTGTAATGGCGGTATTAAAATCCATACCTCCTATTGTAATGGTTTCTCCCGGGCATATGCTGGTCTCATAGGTTCCACGTTCCGGTGGATCAAAAGTTATATCTACATAGAGCAACGATGGACATAAGGCTCCTACCTCTGGAGCTAAACTCAATACATCCGTAGGATTATTGATATCAAATAGCATGCCTTCGATCATCGTATCTTGACTTGCACAAAGAGAGATTGTCATCGTATCACGCTGCGTGGGGATGAAATTGGCTCGAATAGTATGAATAAAACAATCTGTTAGTACAGTCATTGAAATCACCTCCTCGGGATTTGATTCAGAAATGGTATAGGACACATTATTATACTCTATAGTAGTATCCTGACCTTCGCATAAATCAAAAATGTCTTCTGTAATGGTTTGATTACCCAAGTTAATCTGAATTTGAGTTATGCTATCGCAGCCATTGCCAGCAGCCCACGGTAGTATAAAATCTCCGGCATAAGAATATCTAAATATGGTGTCATAATCCATACCCAAAGGTGGAGGATCCTCTGGTTTTGCCGAAACAAACCTTCCTCTAACTCCATTATTAAACACATCATAAAAATAGACTATGTCTCCACACCCTGCACTGAAACCTGGATAACCCACTCGATCCCTTCCCGCTTGTAAACGAGTGATATTTGCCACTAATATGGTATCACAGAGGCCTACACCTGTGATCAAAGTATCATCGAAGATTCTAAATCCCAAAGTATCAATAAAATCTCCCGCACAAAGACTCTCATTCAATACTATGGTCTGTTGAGGGATGACTGTCAGCGTTAAACTCCTCGTAAAAGCAACAGCAGTCTCACATGGAGCAAGTGCCTCCACAAAAAAATCATATCTGGCAGGTGCCACTCCGAGAAATGTAAAATTTCGGTATTCTACTTCTACATCGTTGATATCCTGTCCTGTACTAATAGCATCAAACAATCCGATATTTCCACTTACCCTAAGCCTATAATCCAGATTCATCTCAAAAAGGTCGATCAAGTCCACAGTGGCAGCCGATGTATTACAAAAAATGAGAGCCGTATCCGGTTGTTTGGCCGGTAGATTGGCCAATGAAATGTCAAACACCTCTATAGTGGTACTAAACGGATTGATCAATGTATCGTCCGGAGTAAACGTAAATATTAAAGTGCTATCTACAAACAATGAAAGATCATCCGAAGGTGACCAAGTTCCCGCAACTCCATTGTCATCTATACTCGGTAGTATCACATCCGAACACTGTGTCGCAAAAATATTGAACACCGCGCTTTCTCTACAGATCCCATCACTCGCAGGTAGTATTGTAACCTCAATTTCATCAGTTATCGGACACATATTGGGATCCGTTACGGTCACGCGATATGTGCCTGTATATGTCGGGTCATATGTGGCAATCTCCGGGCTGGCATCATTGGATGTCCATCCGTTGGGTCCTGTCCATTGGAGACTAGCGCCATTGGTATTGGCCGCCACTTCAAACTTGATAGGACGCGAGTTGTTCTCACACAATGTATTTGGTTGTAGTTGGTCTTGTGTCGTCAACGTAAGATTGAGAGTGTTGATACTACGCTCTACGCCTTCGATCAGTATGTTACTGACCGTATAGAACTCGTCAACATCTTGGGTGCCTGCATCAAGAATTATTGTGATTGCATCTGTGGGATCAACATCCAATGACATTGAAACCCTCCCGGTATTTTGGTCACCGCAGATCGTCCATTGATCCACATCGCCGGTCAACGCACTTACACTAATGACCATCGCATCTGTGCCTTCCCACCCAGTACCGATATCACTCGGGCATCCCGGTTCCAATTGATTGGGATTACCTCCACATTCGAGATTGCCCGATCCCGTCACAGTCATACTGATTCTCACTTGGCAATACCCGGTGACAGCCAAGACGGGCACAAACAATGAATTGTCATTCTGTCCACAATTGGTGGATGCGTCAAAATCACAAGGACAACCTTCTGTACCTTCTTGATCTTGGATCGTAAAAAGGCCATTTTGAACGGCAAAAACGCCTGTTCCATCCGTATTGGGACCCACCGGAGTTGCGATCCATACAGTCGTGCTTGCCGCAAATGTACCAGTGGTAGTTCCATCGACAAAATCAGTCCAATCGATACTGTCAATAGGTGTAAATGTCTGCGAATGCCCTGAGACAGAGCATAGCAATATCAATGCGATAATTGGGGTTAATCGGTTCATAGTAAATAAATCATGCTGCGTATCTTAAAGACAAGATTCAAGCCATAATCCCCTATGGAGACAAAATATATTAAATAAAAAAAGCATTTATAAATCATCATACATCATAGAGTTTAATGGGCATAGTCGTTAGATATTAACTAATTTCGCGCCTCAATTCATAAAACAACATTTCATGTCACTCAGCGAACAGGAACTCATACGTAGAGACAATCTCGAAAAAATCAGAGCCTTGGGCATCGAACCCTATCCCAGCAGTGCTTATCCCGTCACTCATACGGCTGCACAGATACATAATCAATACACCGAAGATCATTCAGAAGACTTCAAGGAAGTCATTTTGGCTGGTCGTCTCATGATGAAACGCATAATGGGCAAGGCTTCGTTTGCGGAACTCCAAGATAATAGTGGCAGAATACAGATTTATGTCAATCGAGATGAGATTTGTCCTCAAGAAGATAAGACAATGTACAATACAGTTTTTAAGAAACTGTTGGATATTGGAGATTTTATCGGTGTGCGTGGCTTTGTTTTTACAACGCGCACTGGTGAGACAACCGTACACGTTCAAGAGCTCGAGCTGCTGTCCAAATCTCTCAAGCCTCTGCCCATCGTTAAAACAGATGCCGAAGGGCAAGTGCACGATGCTGTAACCGATCCGGAATTTAGATATCGACAGCGATATGCCGATTTGGTCGTCAATGCAGATGTCAAAGAGGTATTTGTCAAGCGTACCAAGATGTACAATAGCATGCGCGAGTATCTCAATGCAAAGGGCTACTTGGAAGTTGAGACGCCTATATTGCAACCGCTCTATGGAGGAGCTGCAGCAAGACCCTTCAAGACGCATCACAACACATTGGATATGACACTATACCTTAGAATCGCCAACGAGTTATATCTCAAGCGATTGATAGTGGGTGGATTTGACGGAGTATATGAATTCAGCAAGGATTTTCGCAATGAAGGGATGAGCAGATTTCACAATCCGGAGTTTACACAGATCGAACTCTATGTAGCCTATAAGGACTATGAATGGATGATGAATACAGTAGAAGAGATGATCGAAAAGGTAGCCATAGATGTCACCGGATCCACTAAAGTAGAAGTAGGCGACCATGTGATAGATTTCAAGCGACCTTGGAAGCGCTATACGATGTATGGAGCGATCGAAGCGTTCACAGGAGTAGATATCTCAGAGATGGACGAAAAAGCAATGCGTGTAACAGCTCAAGAGATCGGCGTAGGACTGGATCCTTCTATGGGACGTGGAAAGATCATAGATGAGATATTTGGCGAAAAGTGCGAACCTCACTTGATTCAACCTACCTTTATAACGGATTATCCCGTTGAGATGTCTCCACTGGCCAAGAAACACCGATCTAAGGCGGGATTGGTAGAGCGATTTGAAGCCATCTGCAATGGAAAAGAAATTAGCAATGCATTTTCCGAACTCAATGATCCGATCGATCAGCGAGAGCGATTTGAGGCACAGTTAGAGTTGGGAAAACGAGGCGATGATGAGGCGATGGTATTGGATGAAGACTTTCTGCGAGCCTTAGAGTATGGGATGCCACCCACAGCGGGAGTGGGTATAGGTATGGATCGATTAGCGATGATAATGACCAATAGTAGTTCGATACAAGATGTCCTATTTTTTCCTCAAATGAAAGCAGAGGAATGACGAGAGTAAGGCAATTATCCAATAGCACATAACTTCAAGACACAATGTCGATCACTTGAGTGGTGATATAGAACATTCTGTTTAATTTGGCAACTTATTAAGAAAAAGAAAGAATATGGCAGAAATAATACGCATGCCCCGACTTAGTGACACAATGGAAGAGGGCAATATCATAGCTTGGTTAAAGAAAGTAGGTGATACCATTGCAACAGGAGATATTCTTGCTGAGGTTGAAACCGACAAAGCTACAATGGATCTGGAGAGCTTTTTTGAAGGAACCTTATTATATATAGGTCAACAAGAAGGCATCGTTCCCGTAGATGGCATCATCGCAATCATCGGCAAGGAAGGTGAGGACATCGAAGCATTGCTCCAAGAGGCAGAACAAGCCGGAGATTCCTTATCAAAATCCGAGGAGGAATCGGAATCAGGATCAAAAGAGGCAGAAGAAAATCAAGCCACCACACCCCCCGCATCTAGCCAAGAATCCGCACCCGAGCCGACGAGTGACAATACTGACGACCGCATTAAAGCATCACCTCTAGCCAAATCAATGGCCAAAGAAAACAACCTCAACCTATCCCATATCAAAGGAAGTGGACAGGGAGGTCGGATCATAAAACAAGACATAGAAAAGGCACTGGAAGAAGGCTCTGCGATATCTTCAATTGCGGGCTCCTCAACCATGGTACTCCAAAGTGGAGAAAATGTAGAAATCCCGGTCAGCCAAATGCGCAAGGTCATTGCCAAAAGGTTGGGTGAAAGCAAGTTTACTGCTCCGCATTTTTATTTGACCATAGATATCAATATGGATCGTGCCATGGAAGCACGAGAAACCATCAAGGCACTAGGTCAATATAGGATCTCATACAATGATATTGTGATCAAAGCGACTGCACTGGCCTTAAAACGACATCCCATGGTCAATGCCAGTTGGCATGGTGATAAAATCGTCCAACATGGAGATGTACACATGGGTGTGGCCGTGGCCGTACCCGATGGATTGTTGGTTCCGGTGATTCGTCATGCAGATCAAAAACCCATGCATGTCATCAATGAAGAAGTAAGGGAGAAGGCAGGTCGGGCAAAAGAAAAGCGGCTAACCCCCGAAGAGATGTCAGGCAATACATTTACAATATCCAACTTGGGCATGTTTGGAATCGAAGAATTCAC
>JAJRXG010000082.1 GCA_024276375.1 Bacteroidota bacterium
TTGATATAGGATATCGACAGGGAGTGTGATATGGCCGGATGCAATAAGCAGTATAGTGGGGCAAAGATTCATTGCAAGAACGGAATCGGTTATAGCAATCCCATTGAGCCATATGAATACAATAGTTGAAGGATGAGCCCACTCCGAAAACTCACAAAGCCAAAAATGTTTCTTTTGGTTTACCTGTTGTTCGGCAGACAGGCGACCTTTGTACTTTTCTCAATTTGTGTTACATTAACATTAGAAATCATTTTTATATTTAAGCGGTTATTATTCAGGTAGGCGTCATTTTGGCTAAAACAAACACTTTCCCCGTCATATTTCCGCTATTTTATTCGCCCTAGCCCACCTATGCCTCAAAAAATAAGCGTCATCTGACGAAAAAATTGCCTTTTTTTATCTCAAAAGCACCCTCCTGAATAGTAACTATAAGCATATCCAATGATTAGTAAGAGGATACTCAGGCATCACTGAATCTCAAAAAGCACAAATCTCATCCAAAATAATTCATTTTGTGAAAATAGTCAGATACTGGAGCGGGCTCAAGGATGGATTCTGTAAAATTGACTTCAAGGTATTTTGGAATGAATCAATCTGACCATGATTTTACAATATTGGATAAAAAAACAACTAAATCGTATGACTTATTTTAGTTTTATGCTCAGATTCATAGGCGACCATGGTTTTGGTCGCAAAAAGTAACAATCAAATACGAAGAGATATGGTTATCGGTGTACCCAAGGAGATCAAGCCAAGTGAGGATAGAGTAGCTTTAACGCCGGCTGGAGTGCATGCATTTGTCAAAGCGGGTCATAAAGTATATGTTCAAAGTGATGCAGGAATCGGTAGTGGGTATAGCGCCGAAGATTATCGGGTTTCTGGAGCGACGACATTGGATACGATTGAGGAGGTATATGCGATCGCCGATATGATCATCAAGGTCAAGGAGCCCATTGCTCCGGAATACAATTTGATAAAAAAGGATCAATTACTTTATACTTATTTTCACTTTGCCTCATATGAACCATTGACAAGAGCAATGATTGACAATGGGTCAATTTGTCTGGCATACGAGACAGTAGAGGCATCCAACGGGACATTGCCACTACTTGTTCCCATGTCAGAGGTAGCAGGGCGTATGTCCATTCAAGAAGGAGCGAAGTATCTTCAAAAACCAATGGGAGGAAGAGGCGTTTTATTGGGAGGAGTACCTGGGGTGTCTCCCGGCAAAGTGGTCATACTCGGAGGTGGTGTGGTAGGCACACAAGCTGCTAAGATGGCTGCCGGTCTCGGAGCAGATGTGACCATACTTGATATCAATCTCGACCGTTTGAGACACTTAGAGGACATACTACCGGCCAATGTTTCGACCATGTACAGCAATGCCTATAACATCAAGGAGATGAGCCAAATTGCTGACTTGATCGTTGGAGCGGTTTTGATACCTGGAGCCAAGGCGCCTCATCTCATTACGAGAGATATGCTTGTGGACATGAAGGATGGGACAGTGCTTGTTGATGTGGCTGTCGATCAAGGAGGTTGTATAGAAACCTGCAGACCGACTACTCATGAGGATCCTACTTTTACGATTGACGGTGTGGTGCACTACTGTGTCGCCAATATGCCGGGTGCCGTGCCTTATACGTCAACGTTGGCTCTTACCAATGCCACCTTGCATCATGGTTTGCAACTTGCCAATAAGGGATGGAAGCAAGCCTGTCGTGACAATGAAGGTCTCGCCAAAGGCCTCAACATTGTTCAAGGAACTGTATGTTATCAAGGGGTAGCCGATGCTTTTGGGCTAGAATATACACCTCTGACTGACATATTATCTTGATTCTCGACATCTCGATTTGATTTAATCGCCTACCGTAGCACGGATATTCCAGTTGACACTGTCACTTGTACGTTCTCTAAAAGTCCTCCAATCTTTGTCTTCATCGGAGTATAACCAATCGCCATTGGATTTGGCGGGACCGGCATCACAACCAACGGTCTGCATCAATCGGGGCAAATCCACCTGTATGCCTATCCAAAAAGATGTACCGTCTATATCATACGGAGTCTTTAGCGTAACGGTATTCCAAGCATTGGCTCTGAGGTTGCTTAGGTTCTCGTTATAGGTGATCTCTCCGGGTTGAGAGATTGTTTGATCGGGAGAAAATGTTATGTTTACTTCGCTGGGAATATCATAAAGATAAAAGCTTATAGCCGTTATTTTTTTACCCTGAACAGGGGACAATTCTCGATTGGTAAAGCGTATGGTAAATTCATAAAACCCGGTAGCAAGTGTAGGGGCCGTAGCATTTTCGGTATCATAATTTAAAATATTTGATCCGCTGGGTTCGCCATCATCCGAACAAGATGTTAAACCTAAAACTATACATAGGAGTGCGAGAAAAAATAAGTTTATATGCTTCATAATCTTCTGTTTTTGATCCTTGTTCAAGGATAGTACAACTATAACGTCCCAAGGGTTAAGAATATGATAATGGATATTAACAAAAAACTAAATAATGTGATTTAGCCTATTCGGAGATGTGAGAAACGAAACAGGTGGACAGTCTTCACTGCCCACCCATGCGTATGAAAGAACTATTATCTTATCAATGGTTGACCCTACCCAAAACCATTTGTTCCTACATCATTCATCGCGAGTAAACCAAGTCACCCTACCTTTCAGATCATTTCTATTAGATCTCTCAAAACTAAAGTTTCGTGCCACCTCCATTACAAATACCCTATTTCAATGAGACCAAAAGCGTATATATCTGTCTATCGCATCACTAAGTAAAGCATTTTTTCTGCAAAATGTGTACGCACACATTATTTTATAGATCAATATTCTTAATTTGTTCTGTCTTGAAGAAATTACAGCTGCTTAGAGGCTTTGGATATTGTAAGATGCCGTGTGTATAACAAATAGCATAAAATAGGGTATTGCTCTGGTACGCCTCTGTCCTCATATTGTTTAAGAACTCCGCATAGAGAGTCTCCCTTGATGGGCAAAACGAGTCAAGCCCTCACCACCACGCATTAACAGCTAATAAAGTGCAATATGTTATACACACACGATGCCTCCTTTTTTGTCCCTTGAATGAAATAACTACATTTGCTGTTGCTATTTGAAACAATCCAAGCAACATGGCTCAAGTTAGAATTAAAGATATAGCCCAACGGGCAGGAGTGTCCGTCGGGACAGTTGATCGTGTCCTTCACGATCGAGGACAAGTATCTAAAGTAAAAGAAGAAAGAATTAAACAGGCTATCAAGGAGCTTAATTACCAACCTAATCTAGCGGCTAGAATACTCGCAACCGGAGTCAGTTATCGAATTGCTACCATCACACCCTCAAGTGAGGAGGATGCCTTTTGGAAAGCTCAGTTGGAAGGAATGGAAAGGGCTACAAACTATATTAAGGACTTTGGATTTGAAGTGGACAATTACGAGTTTAACGATCAGATCAAAGGGTCATTATTAGCCCTGAAAAGCGATATTTTTCTTGGAAACTACGATGCGTTGGTCATTGCACCTACGATGAAAGATGAAGGTTCAGAATTTCTTGATATTTGCGATCTACATCAGATCCCATATGTTCAGATCAATTCATTCTTAGAACGCGGAAGCCAATATGCCTCGGGATATGTTGGGCAGGACTCATTTCAGAGTGGTACGCTGGCAGCCAAATTGTTGGATCTTTCTACTCATCGCAGTGCAACTTTTGCAATATTGCATATGGAGAAGGATGTTGCCACAGGAGAACATATGGTTAAAAAAGAAAAGGGATTCAATCATTATTTTACAGACTACAATGAATTGAATCACAATGTTGTTACTCAATGGATTCCTCAGTTTAATAATAAGGAAGAAGTGCTTTTGAGTATTTCTGATTTGCTCAATCGCCATAAAAATCTCCTTGGTGTCTTTGTAACAACTTCTAGATGTCATCACGTTGTCAAAGCTTTGTTAAAACTCAAAAGAGCTGATATCACTATTGTAGGTTATGATTTGATCCGTGAGAATATAGAAGCTCTACATTCTTACAAAAGACTCTTTCTTATCAATCAGAATCCTTCATTGCAAGGATACTATGGCTTAAGAAACTTTTTTGATCGTTTTATTAAGAAAAAAACATTTATCAAGGAAAGATATCTGCCGCTTGATGTCGTAACACTCGAGAATATACGCAACTATATCCATGTTGTAGAAAGAGACAATACTACCGACCATTAATGGTCTGTTGTAGTCATCCGAGGCAATCGTCCTTTAGGGACTACTCTTTACCTTTAGACACTTGATATAATATGCAAACACATATATTGACAGAGTATCGCGGCTGTCAAAATGTGTGGATAACAAATTGCACCTTTTAATCAGATTTACTCCAAATCCCAAGCCTTGCTTTTTCGATAGCACCTCAAGTTGGCGATGGTGTTCGCTCCTTTTTTGTCCATTGGGGCAGGGGGCATTGTTCAGGGGGTCAGCTTCGCGATATGTAACACTTTTCATACTCGCTCCCAATACCTAGAGATAGAATAACTTAGAACCTACTACTTTTGGTAGTCTGCTTGATTTTTGGTAATTATACTCAACTATACTAATTTCGCTATTATGAAGTTGTCACCATATATCAAGATCACTTTAATGGTCAGTGGGTTGTTTATGGCTATTCTTTTTTATTCGACTTCTTGCCATCACCAATTGACGAGTACTGTTGCCAGCGAGGGGATGATAGATTATAATTTTCATATTCGCCCGATTCTATCCGATAGATGTTTCAAATGTCATGGCCCCGACGCCCAGAATCGTGAAGCGGGATTAAGATTAGATAATGCAGAAAGTGCCTATGCGGAATTGCCGGAGACACCCGATGCTTTTGCCATAATACCAAGAGACCTGAAGGGATCTGAGGTTTATCAACGCATTGTCTCTACAGATACCTCCTTGATGATGCCTCCACCTGAATCACGCCTCAGCTTGACACAACGCGAGAAGGATCTTATCTCCAGATGGATCGCACAAGGAGCTGAATACAAGCGGCATTGGGCATTTATAAAACCACAAAAGACCACGCTACCCTTGCCCGACGATCCTT
Organism: Bacteroidota bacterium; assembly: GCA_024276375.1. GTDB lineage: Bacteria > Bacteroidota > Bacteroidia > Chitinophagales > Saprospiraceae > JAJRXG01. Next base: position 5,096 of record JAJRXG010000082.1, read on the forward strand.
GGCCTTACAATCCCATAGATCACTATACCTTAGCACGGATGGAAGAATATGGATTGCACCCCAACCCCGAGGCAACAAAAGAAGCTCTGCTCAAGAGGTGGTATCTCGATATCATCGGATTGCCACCGTCCATAGAAGCACAAGAAGCATTTATAGAGGATACTTCTCCAGATGCCTATGAGAAGGTTGTGGATCGACTTCTTGACGATAGACACTACGGTGAAAAGATGGCAATAGGATGGTTAGATCTCGCAAGATATGCAGACTCACATGGCTATCAAGATGATGGCCTCCGAACGATGTGGCCATGGCGAGATTGGGTGATACATGCCTTCAATGAGAATTATCCTTACGACAAGTTTCTTACCTGGCAATTGGCAGGAGACCTTCTACCAGATGCCAATAAAGAAACTCTATTGGCTACGGGATTCAATCGCAATCATAAGATCACTCAAGAGGGAGGTGTCATCGATGAAGAGTACCGTATCGAATATGTAACGGATAGAACCAATACATTCGGCAAAGGAATTCTTGCACTCACCTTTGAGTGTGCCAAGTGTCATGATCACAAGTATGATCCGATTTCACAGAAAGATTATTATCGCACCTTTACCTTTTTCAACCAAGTTCCTGAACGCGGAATTTATGGAACGATCGATGCATCTTTTGCAGATCCTCCCAACATGGAGATAACTCAAGAGGATATCACATCTATATTGAACTTTGTAAACAAGAAAGACAGCACCAAACTTGAGGTAATGGTCATGCAAGATAGCAGTAGCTTTCGTCCTACTTATGTACTCAAACGAGGAGTTTATGATGCCAAAAGCATACCAGTGAGTTTTGGGTTACCTGAGAGCATTATGCCTTATGATACCAGCCGCTATGCTCCCAATCGTCTTGGTCTTGTTCAATGGTTGTTAGATCCCAATCATCCTCTTACGGCACGCGTATATGTCAATCGCGTATGGCAACAGATTTTCGGAAGAGGAATTGTCAAAACTACTGGAGATTTTGGAATGCAAGGTGAACTACCGACACATCCACATCTATTGGATTGGCTAGCAGTAGATTTTATAGAGCATGGTTGGGATATCAAACGTCTCATCAAGCAGATCGTACTTTCCTCCACTTACCGACAATCCGCTCAGATCCGCAAAGATCAGTTGGCAACCGACCCCGACAATATCTATCTCTCTCGAAGCACTCGTGTGCGATTATCCGCTGAAGTGGTCAGAGACTTAATATTATATTCAAGTGGATTGCTCAATGAAGAAGTCGGAGGACAAAGTGTCAAACCGTATCAACCCAATGGTATTTGGGCTGCAGCTACCTCTGGAAGAGGACTACTTATGAGCTATATCCAAGATCATAGAGAGAATCTATATCGACGCGGACTATATACGTTTATAAAAAGAACAGTACCTCCTCCTTCGATGCTCATATTTGATGGTAGCAATCGCGATCAATGTGAGGTAGAAAGGATTCGAACCAACACCCCCCTGCAAGCCCTCGTTATGATGAATGATCCCACTGTTCTGGAAGCCGCTCGAGTCCTCTCAGAAAGACTTACGGAGCAACACTTGGACAACACTATTGAGATTGCATTTAGAAAGATCTTGGCTCGCTTGCCGCATCCAAAAGAACTCTTAACGCTACAATCCTACTATCAATCCGAATTACAATCATACAATGACAATGAAGTCGATGCCTGTGATCTCTTGTCGATAGGAGAATACCCCGACAATATCGGTGTCAATACGATCGAGAAGGCTGCATTGATGAAATGCATATTGCTGATGTATAATATGGAAGAAACCATCGTTAAAATATAGCCTCATGGAAAAGGAAATACACAAGCGTAAGATGAATCTAAATCGTCGCCATTTCTTTGGAGCGGCAGCGGCAGGAATTGGAAGTATCGCACTGGGTTCATTGCTCATCCCAGATTTGTTTGGCAAAACCAGCGGCTCACAAATAATAGATATAGAAACGTCAGGACTTACTCATTTTGCTCCAAAGGCTAAACGCGTGATCTATATGTTTCAAAATGGTGCACCCAGCCAATTGGAGTCCTTTGATTATAAGCCACTTCTCCGTAAGATGGCCGGAGAAGATCTCCCCGCCTCTATACGTATGGGTCAACGACTCACGGGCATGACTTCGCAACAAGACCGATTTCCATTGGTGGGTTCCTACTTTGATTTTAAACAATATGGACAATCGGGCACTTTTGTCAGTGAACTATTTCCCAATATAGCCAAGATAACAGATGAGATATGTGTCATCAAATCCATGCATACCGAGGCAATCAACCACGATCCCGCGCTTACCTTTATGCAGACAGGGGCACAAGTCGGCAACCGCCCAAGTATGGGCGCATGGATGAGTTATGGATTGGGTAGTGAAAACCAAGATCTACCTGCATTCAGTGTATTGTTGTCACGCGGTAGGGGCAATGGACAAGGGGTCTATTCTAAATTGTGGACGAATGGTTTTCTGGATTCTACACATCAAGGAGTCCTGTTCAGTAGTGGTGAAGATCCCATCCTATACATCAATGACCCTAAAGGAATGGACAAAGCTGCGCGTCGCAGAATGCTCGATAAGCTATCCGAGTTAAATCATATGGGCTATGACGACAATGGTGATCCTGAAGTCCTTGCCAAGATCCAACAATACGAATTGGCGTATCGCATGCAAACCTCCGTACCTGAACTTACTGACCTAAGCAAAGAACCAGACTCTATCATCCGGTTGTATGGACCCGATTGTCTCAAACCAGGAACCTTCGCCGCCAATGCACTATTGGCACGCAAACTCTCCGAGGCGGGGGTAAGGTTTGTTCAACTCTATCACCAAGGGTGGGATCAACACGATGACCTTCCCAATGAGATGCCACTTCAAGCCGAAGACACAGATCGCGCATCCGCTGCGCTTGTTATGGATCTCAAACAAAGAGGCCTCCTCGACGAAACACTTGTCATTTGGGGCGGTGAGTTTGGAAGAACCAATTACTGTCAAGGCAATTTTACGGAGAAAAATTACGGCCGCGACCACCATCCAAGAGCCTACAGCATATGGATGGCTGGAGGTGGCGTCAAGCCAGGAATCGTATATGGAGAAACAGATGAATTTGGTTACAACATCATCAAAGATCCTGTCCATGTCAATGACTTCCATGCTACCATCCTACATCTAATGGGTATCGACCACGAAAGATTGATCTATAAACATCTCGGTCGTAGATATAGATTGACAGATGTAGCGGGCAAGGTAGTTCGAGGCATAATGGCCTAAAGCGTACTATATTGTGTGTGTGCGCAATGTTAAACAAAAAATGATTTACTTGGTGCTGTAGAATCAGCTATAGTGTTGCTCGAGGACAAATTATCGCTGTCTTTTATCATTGTTTCGCAATGGCTGACAAATGGCATAGTTTGGATCATGAAGCAGAGCAGATAGATGTATTTAATGGTTCTTTCATACTTAGTTCATACGAAGCAATAACTACTCATGTAGCGTCAATTATAACTTTAGTACGTGTTATTAGAAGCATACTGAAAGTGTTGTAAGTGATGAAGCGCCGCTCTGGGTATAAAAAAGTGCTCTTCTTCTCGAGCTGTTAAGTGATATTTTTCTTTTTTTCCAAAGTTAATGATGCCAGCAACAGGCAATAGTGCAAGGTGTAAAGTTTATCGACCATGTATTTTTTTGCGCTTAGGAGTTTTTAGAATGGATTCAGTATTTAAGTAGGTAGTTCGATACTTGTTTGCTACATTAGTATGATGTAGTGAAAGCCTATTTATTATAAACCAGCATTATGAATAGAAGAAGTTTTGTAAAAAACACGGGATTAGCCTCTTTGGGATTCGGTATATCACCGATAGCTGGATTGCATAAATATCGGGATATAATCATAGGACACAACACGCATCGATATAAAGTCGATCTGAATTGGGGTGCACTAAATAGTTCTTTTTATCCTGTCAATGATTGTCATGAGATGATCCAAGATTCTAAGGGTAGGATATTGCTCTTGACAAATCATACCAAGAACAATGTCATAGTATATGATAAGTCTGGGGGATTGATAGAAGTATGGGGAACGGATTACCCTGGCGCACATGGGCTTACATTGAACGTTGAAGGTGGTGAAGATTATCTGTACATATGTGATAACAAAAGGCATGAAGTCATAAAAACCACAATAGATGGCCAAGTAGTGTTGGTACTTCCTTATCCCAAGGAATCAGGCAAATACGATGCTGCAGAAGCGTATATTCCTACGGAGACTGCCATCGCCGAAAATGGGGATATCTATGTAGCAGATGGCTATGGAGCTCAGTACATCATGCACTATGATTCAAGGGGCAAGCTTTTGAATATTTTTGGAGGAAGAGGAGAAGGAGAGCAACATTTTGACAATGCTCATGGTATTTGTATTGATAGAAGAAACGAGGACAACCCCAGCCTTCTGATTACCGCTCGCCAGCAGAACAAGCTCAAGAGGTTTTCAATGGATGGACAGTTTATAGATTCTGTTGATCTGCCAGGATCTTACATATGTCGCCCAGTTATTCATGGAGAACATGTGTATCTTGCTACTATCTGGTCAGGCGATCGTAGTCAGGGTTCAGGCTATGTTTCTATCCTTGACAAGGATAACCGATTAATATCTGCACCGGGAGGAATAGCTCCGCGATATGTAGATGGCCAATTGGCATCTATGTCGCAAGCTCTACAGGTGTTTTATCATCCTCATGATGTATGTGTTGACGATGAAGAGAATCTCTATGTAGCTCAATGGAATTCTGGCAAAACTTATCCCATTAAATTATACCGAGTATAGTGATGCGTAGTGCTATAATGATATGGATCTCTTTGTGGATGGGTTGTACCGCAACTCAATCTAATATATCTGATGTGTTGAGACCTGTTGAGTATGCTTCTACAACTCATATTGCATTGTCCAAACCCATTGTATCGGTAGATTCTATTCTCTTCAGAGTGAGCGCTAGAATAGTAGCGATGAGTAGTGTCCTTGGTTCATATGTAAGCTATACTCTGGATGGTAGTGTTCCAGATGAGCATAGCAATCGTATCTCAGAAGCGTTGCTGGTTGATAGATCCAGTGTTCTTAAGTTTCGTTCTTTCCATCCTGATTATATGCCAAGTGATATCGTTGAAATTCAACTTACGAAGGTGCAAGATCGTGTATCTATTACTTCTGTAAATGTAGTACCAGCTCCAGATGCGAAGTATGCTGGTAGTGGTACTTCTCTTATTGACTTAAAAA
>JAJRXG010000083.1 GCA_024276375.1 Bacteroidota bacterium
GTCAATCAAATGCTATCAGGCGAAATGGACAGCTTTATGGAACAGGAAGGTTCATCCCATCGCTCAAATAAGCGTAATGGCAAATCCTATAAAAAAGTACGTACCAATACTGGAGATATCTATGTAGAGACGCCTAGAGACTACGGCCTCATTCCAGAATCTAACTTTACTTCCCAAAAGTGGGAAGTAGAACATTAAGTACTAATTTTAATAAAAGACACAGTTAATTAAGCTATCCCTAAACAAATTTACTGGACTTCAACATGGCCAATCCAGAAGTAAAATAAAAAGGCACAATCATTTTAATATAAGTCTAACAGCAGTATCAATCGGCAAAGCAATGTTGAGAAATCAAATACCAAAACACCAAAGAATATCTCTTTCTATGGCGGATATAAGTACAGAATTAAAGAACAGAAGAATGATCAACATGGTTTTTTCAAAGTATGGTTTTGACCATAGCTTAATAAAAGTAAATCCAAACTACTTGAGCCTATTGAATTATGGCAAAATTGCGGCTTGAATCTTTAACGGACTATTGTAAAGAACGTTATCCGCATATTGATGTGAGAGAAGGGATCTTGTTTGACCATGATGGCAAATTTATCACCTCGGCAGGTGGAGCCAAATCATTTGAGGCGGCCTTGTATTTGATGCAATTGATGTACGGAGATTCTATAGCGAGGCGTATTGCCGAAGGCTTGGTGATTGATTGGGATCTTACCGCTATCGATCACACGATTATCAAACAAAAGCCATGAGGAGGGTCATGAGTAGATTTTTTTCATACGATCCATTTCGCGTTTTGCATCGCGTTCTTTGATAACTGATTTTTTGTTGTAGGTTTTCTTTCCTTGAGCGAGGACGATTCGGAGTTTGGCCAATCCACGTTCGGAGAAGAAGATTTTGTAAGGGACGATGGTGAGTCCTTTTTCGTTGACGCGGCGTTCGAGTTTGCGGAGTTCTGTTCGGCGAAGCAACAATTTTCGTTCGCGCCGTGGTTCATGATTGTAAATGTTGCCATGGTCGTATTCGCCTATGTACAAGCTGCGGATATAGAGCGCTCCATCTTTGAAGAGACAATAAGCATCAGTCAAGTTGGCATTTCCGAGGCGTAGAGATTTTACCTCGGTACCGGACAGCATCATTCCCGCATCGTATTCTTGAAGAAACTCGTATTCGTATTTCGCTTTGCGATTGACAATTTCTTTTTTCTTGCTCATGTTGACACCTTTGCGGAAAATTTATATACATATACCAAAGTATGAATTAATACACAATCGGCGGAGATAGTTCCTTCTTCATCTTATTGTTGTACAACCTGTTCGTGTTATACGTCATGTGGTAGGATGAAACTCATGATAGACTAGGAAGTAAGCATCGGCTCGTATATACGGGGTACTCTGGTATTGATATTGGTCAATATCTCGTAAGGGAGGGTATCTGCCCAAGCTGCCAAATCACCAACCGTGATTTGCTCTTTTCCCTGTGTTCCGATCAGTATCACTTCATCTCCGTTGTAGCCAGTATTTTGCCCGATATCGACCATGATTTGATCCATACAGATAGCTCCGATGACGGGATATCGCTTGTTACGCAGGATGACTTTGGCCTTGCCACTCATCGATCTCATATATCCGTCACCATAGCCTACGGGCAATGTGATGACTCTTGTCTCTTGTGTGGCAGACCATTTGCTGCCATAGCTCACGGGATGATCGGGTCGGACAACTTTAAAATATACGATATGCGTTTTCCAAGAGAGAGAAGGTCGGAGCTGGATGGGATCGTCTGAATGTACTTGAGGATTGGGTTTGATACCATAGAGCAAGATTCCACAACGCACCATATTGTAGTATGACTGTGGTAGATTGAGTATGGCTGCACTATTGGCGATATGAATCCATTGAGGTCGGTCTTTGGGAGTACGATATCCTTGCAATACCTTACTAAATCTATTGATCTGTAACATGCTGTATGCGGGGTCAATATCATCGGCATTGGCCAAATGACTGAATATCCCTTCAATGAGTACATGCTTACAAGAAAGACTGGCTCTAATCAAAGCTTCAGCATTGTAGTAATGGATGCCGATTCGCTCCATTCCGGTATCGATTTTGAGGTGAACGATCGCCTTTATTCCAAGGCGTGCAGCCGTTTTTTCTATCTGCATCAACTTGTCTATAGATGAGGCTGTAATGGTAAGTTGGTACTGTAAGAACATAGGTATTTGACTACCACTGATGCCTCCTAAAACCAAAATAGGGGTCTTGATACCTGCTTCGCGGAGCATCATACCTTCTTCTAGGTAGGCAACACCAAAGTATGGAGCATTGAGTTGTTCCAAGTGTTGCGCAACTCGAACCAATCCATGTCCGTAGGCATTGGCTTTGAGGATGCACATCACAGGCCTATGACCTACGCGTTTTTGTATCTCTGCATAATTGTGACCTATAGCATGGAGATCGATAAAGAGGTAGGTAGGTCTCAACGTATCACCTGATATTGTAGGTGGGAACAACATTACTGTTTGACAAACTGTTGATTCAGAATACCCTCTGGGGTTTGTATTTTCAGAATATATAATCCCGGAATTAGGGTTGAGATATCTTGATTCCAACTGTTTGTGCCTGCTCGCAAATATTGGTCATAGCTCAAGACAATCCTTCCATCAACAGAGAGGATCTGAATATTGGCGGCTGAATCATTGAGCCAATTCAGATGGATGGAGAGGAGATCGATAGCCGGATTGGGGGACAGGTAGAAGTCGCTTGGATCTATGGAGATATCATGAACAGGAGTAGTCTGTGCCGAGGTATTGATAAATGTAGATGAGACAGCGCACCCCATTTCTGTTTGTTCGGATATGACACAAGTCGAGCCGGTGATTTCTTTGCGGTCAGTGATTTCTACATTGTCGATGTACCACCCTTTGTACGGTTCTATTTCAAGAAAGTCTTGCTGCTTACTGAGAAAGCGGATCAAGAGGTCTGATCCACTGTATCGGGATAGGTCAACAATGCTTGTCCTCCACACAGAATCAAGGCCTGTATATGCTGATTGCGTATTGCGCAGAAAGAAGTCATAGGCTATTTTATCCCGATAGGGTGCCAACAACAGGTCATTTGGATCGATGGGTTGCCAAGTGTTGCCATTGTCCGTAGAAACTTCTACAATACCGCCGTCAAATCCCAATTGTGTATCGTATATATGGTCAAATCTCAGAATCTGATTTGGATTGATGGATATGGGTTGCTTGAAGGTAGCATAGCGGTCTCCTTCAAACAAATCTCCCGGAGCCCAAAGAGAGAACTTCCCGCCACGTTGCAGACTATCCGATATCGTCCAATGGGATACATCGGATGATGTTCTGTCGAAAGAAAATTTGGGCTGACCTTCAAAATTATCGTAAAAGGTAAATTCAGCCGGGCTCAAACCATCGGTTTTGAGCGTATAGGAAATCCTTGTTGTCTTTTGAAATGGTAAGGAGGGGATCAGAAAATCCACTTCCTCGTTGTTAATTTGTACTTCTACATTGTCCGACAGAAGTGTTCCGAATCGCATACCGGACTGAGTGAGATCAGGAACATAATCTCTGATGATGACGTTGTTGAGTGGCTCGATATTGTTGTATATACTGATATCTACCCTGATCTCTTGACCTACAGAAATGGTAGGAGTGGCTTGTCGTTCAATCGTCAGTCCCTGGCGACAAGACAGAGGCACTTCAAAACCATCTATGTTGTCATATCTCCAATTGGAGTTGCCTCCGAAGGCATCAACGCCCATACCACGTCGTGCAAAGGCCTGCCAAATAAGGCATTCATTATTGCCGAGATTATTGATGGCATCGGCAGTCAGAATGGCATCCCGTGCTTGAAGAATACCGGCGTCACAGGGTTGAATCTTCATTGCATCGATGATGATTTGCATCGCGATATAGTTGCCGGAAGATCTATCTTGCCATGTTGGATCATAACCATGTTGATCGATAAAGAGCCAATACATATCCCATAGGGCTGCGACCCAGATCTCTCCTACAGGGTGAGGAGACATACTGGTGCGAATATGGCTATGTGTCTGTGGATTGATGGTCATATCTGTACTATATGGATATCTTCTGATTCCCGGCCCATTGGGCGTTTCATCTACAGCATAGGAACCGATACTTCTTGCCTTTGCGGCTTTATCTCCCGGCTGTTGTGTCAAAACGAGCGCAATAAAATCGCTCCAACCTTCGCCAACTTGTTCATCATTGGTCAGGCAACTGCTGTTGTTTTTGCCACCTACCAATCGCAAGGAGATACCGTGGGCGTATTCGTGGGCGACAATACCATTGTCAAAGGATGAAGACAACTCCTTGGATTTGGAAATGCTGACCTTGACATCTCTGTTGTCGTTGAGGACATCCTTTATACGTTGGCAATCTTCTTTTGAAATAAAAAGAGAAGGAATGGTAACCATCTCTGCATTGGCACCTCCTTTCATGGATACAAGGGGTGCATTGTCGAGGTTGTTGCAGACTATACAAGCAATGGCTCCCGACATTTGAGCACTATAAACTTTGAAACTAAAATCACATAGTCCTCGGTCGATCAGAGCAATATTGCCTACCAAATCATCACTGTTGATGATTTCTTGGCATAGATCCTCGGATACACCGATTCCGTCGTGAACTTGAACGACATTGGCTTGATTGATATCTACGGGATTCATTCCAAAATTGGCTGCACCGGTGCGGACATTTCCTTCAATAGTGGAGGGCAGATTAATGCTGAGTTCACCTCCTACGATCCATCGATACATTTGCATTCTTCCGGGAGCACCATCAATAGGTGCGTTGAAGTTGGCATTGCCTACATCAGACCCATCCAGTGTTTCGGCGAGGACTGCGTCTCCGGCTTCCCCCCCTTTGCCATAGTTGTTTTGTTGGAAGTTGCCGGCATTTTCATTAAATCCAAATGGATAAATCCAATCATGGATAAAATTGCTCCAAAAGAACAAATTGGTAATGTCGGCGTCTAGGTTAAAGATGGGTGTTGAATCCCGCTCAAATGGGAAGTCAAATAGCAGTCCAGCACCACCACTGGGTTCGTCATTGGAGGAGGCATTGTTACTATTTATATCTTGATAGGCGTGGACATTATTGCCTCTTGTGATGGCGTATTCGGCTCCGGGTACACCATTGGTGTCGTGCCAGCCAAATGGAGAAGCGTTATCATTTGCCGGAGAGACTACGAGTGACCGAGCACCGGCAAGTGGGGACTCAAGAGGAGGGGCAAAGACTCGATAGCTCCCTGCTGCGTCTGTATTGTAGGTCTTTGGTTGGGGGTGTGGTGTGATCTCTACAGCGTTGGAGGACTGGATCGAGACAGGCAAGGGAGATTGAGGTGGTGTCATGAAGTTGCAACTGACTGTATGGTTCAACACCCGTAGAATCTGCCCTGTTTGTCCATCGACCAACACGTCGAAATCCTCAGAGCCTAGGTTAGACTGAAAGGTCACTTGCCAGACTTTTTTGAGTGATCCATCGGTGGATGGATACCAGACATGATTGAGCAGGACATTATCTTTTGCATAAGGAAGGTGCGTAAGTTGAAACTGAGTTTCGTCGATTTGTTGGATGTGAGGACGGGATTTGAAGAAAGGCATGTTGAGATGTTTGGCAACCGATGTGATGACTTGATCTGGGTGGAGATTCACTTGGGCATGTTGACCGGTAATAGTAGGTATGAGAGCTACAGAATGACCGATGCGAACATCCTCTTTTATGACGAGATTGGCAACAGCACCGATTATGGGCAATCCCTTGTGATACTGCTGGAGATATACATGTGTCACACCGTTGTGTTGCGTTGTATGACTGCTGGTGAGCACTAGGTTGATACCATCGAGGTTCATCTTATGCAGATAACTGTTGATTTGTGAAGTGATGTCTTGATCGTGGAGATATATTTGACCTGATAGAGAGCTTGTTGTATAGATACAGGTCAACCAAAAGAGGAGTATGGTTTTAGTATTCATGGATTGATTTGTCAGCATTGTTGTATAGATTTTCACCACATTTGAATATTTGTTGTCATCCAATACAGACTATGACTTCATAGATCTGTGCGCATAACGAATATCATCTTACCTTTGGCGCGAAGATATGTTTAGGATAAATTATAACAAGTTTAGAGCTATCTTATTTTTTTAATCATTGAAGTCATTTTAAAATAGTTTCAGAATGACTTCATTAGTGGAATAAATTGATTCAGGCCAAAGCACAACATCAGATTATTTATGGACGCAATCCTGTTATGGATGCACTGCGTAGTGATCGTCAATTTGAGCGCATTTATATAAAATCCAATATCACAGGTGCATGGGAAAGAGAAGTACGCAATCTCTGTACGACCAAAGATATTCCTCTAAAAAAGGTGCCTTCGATCAAGTTGGATAAATTGTCGCGCAATCGCAATCATCAAGGGATAGTAGGGATAACTTCATTGATATCATATCAGAAGGTCGGTGATATTATTCCGCATTTATTTGATCAAGGGATTGCTCCATTGTGTATCTTACTTGACAATGTGACAGATGTAAGAAATATTGGTGCGGTCGCTCGAAGTGTTGAAGTGCTTGGGATACATGCTTTGATACTGGGAGGAAAAAATGTCGGTATGGTCAATCAAGACAGTATCAAGGCATCTGCAGGAGCTATATTGAATATCAATATATGTCGTGAGAAAGATACAATAAAAGCCATATCCATGATGCATGATTACGGGATGACAACCATGGCTACGACATTGGACGCACCATCTGTGATTTCGGACAAAGACCTGACGATTCCGGTTTGTTTTGTTTTGGGAAGTGAGGGAGATGGATTGGATCCAAAGACAGTGTCCTTATGTCAACACCAAGTACGTATTCCTCAGATTGGCACTAGCAATTCGCTGAATATATCTGTCGCTGCCGGAATCTGTATGTATGAAGCATCAAGACAAAGGGTGATAACAGGATATAAATAAATATGCACAATATAACGATCAAACACAATTAGGGATGAGAATATTAAAAACAATTTTGCTAGGACATATTATATTGTGCGGACTCTTGATGGGAGGATGCAAGGCAACGGACAATCTAAATACAGAGGAACAAAAATTGCCGCAGGAGGTAAAGGCGCTACTTTGGAAAATCTCGGGCAATGGTCTGGCGCAAGCTTCCTATCTATTTGGGACGATACATATGATAGAAGCCTCAGACTTCTTTTTGCCGGAAGGCACTCTCACGGCGATGGATCAAACCACCAAGGTGATCTTTGAAATAGATATGACCGAATTGAATGAACCCATGAAGCTCATGCCGCTGATGCAAAAGGCATTTATGAAGGGAGATACTACACTCGCAGATCTCATGACCGAAGAAGACTACCAGCTGACCAAGGATCATTTTTCTAAGATGGGCTTGCCTTTATTTTTTTTAGAGCGTATAAAACCGATGTTTTTAACCGTTTTTGCCAGCGGAGATTTTGATCCCACAGGTCTTAAATCCGGCAAGATGAAATCCTATGAAGTAGAGTTTGCTTCAATGGCAGAGAGTGCGGGAAAACAAATCGGTGGACTTGAAACTATTGAATATCAGATTAGTATATTTGATAGTGTGCCTTATAAGGATCAAGCGGATATGTTAATTGATGCAATCAAGGCTTCGGATACAGAGAGTAATATGTTTCAAGATATGGTAGATCTCTATAAGACTCAGGATATAGATGGACTGTATCAAATGATGCAAGGAGATGAAACGGTAGAAGAGTATGAAGATGTATTGTTGATAGATCGCAATCAAAACTGGATACCACTGATGGTTCAAGAGATCCAAGAGCAACCTACTTTTTTTGCCGTTGGTGCAGGACATTTGGGAGGTTCAAAGGGGGTGTTGTCGTTATTGCGTCAAGCCGGATATTCGGTCGAAGGGATCACAGAGTAAGTTATGACCAACATCATTTCAGTCAGAGATACATCGCCCTTGATTGATCCGTCTTGTTGGTTGGCTCCAACGGCAACAATCATCGGAAATGTTGTACTTGAAGCGGATTGCACTGTGTGGTTTGGTGCGATTATCAGGGGAGATGTATGTAGTATTCATATAGGAGAGAAATGCAATATCCAAGATGGAGTGATCATCCATGGGACATATAATAAATCCAATACGGTATTGGATCAATGTGTTTCGGTGGGTCATGGTGCGGTATTGCACGGTTGCCATATTAAGAGCAATGTGCTGGTGGGCATGAAGGCAGTGATTATGGATCATGCCGTTGTTGAGTCCAATGTCATTGTGGCGGCAGGAGCGATTGTTCTTGAGAAGGCGGTGTTGGAATCAGGATATATTTATGCAGGTGTACCGGCCAAAAAGGTCAAAAAATTGGATACAGAGGTGGCACAGTTTCATATCTCCCGGACAGCGGATGTATATCTGAAATATGCCGATTGGTATAGAGATGATAGTTGATTGGGCCGGACTAGGACTCTAACCTCGGTGATTGTCTCTATCCTCTCCCGAGTTTAGTAAGAAAATATACTTCGTAAATCGTATAGACCAGATAGACTATAAGATAGTGGAGTATATGAGTATTGCCAACGGGATGGTATTGATATTCGATCATCCAAACGATTCCAACAGACAGAATGAGTTTGACTAGAAATGACATTGAGATGACCCCATTGAATGAAAAGGCTCTATTGAGTGCGATCATTTTTTTTGCGAAAGCAAATATCCAAATTGAGAAAAGGAGATAAAAGAAAACTGCGATGGCATACATATAGAAGGAAATGAAGTCTCCCGTACTATATGCGATTCCGCTCATCCACAAGACGAAGCTGAGCGTGATAAGTGTCAGTCCTTTTCCGAAAGTGCTCCACGTCATAATATGGAGTTGATGTGCACTAGTGTTTTTAGAATAAAGCCGTTGACCGTAAAATGCATCTAAATTTTGTTTTGAACGACATCTTTATACAACTTTACGAACAGAACAATCAAGAATAAAATTGACACACTAAGGGCAATATATGGTTTGGGAAAGCCAAAATAGCGATCTCCCAAACTTCCAAGGTACCACCCAAGGAGGAGTGAAAAAAACATCTGAAAGGCCAAGCCCGTATATTTAAGATAATAAGAAGAGGGCTTGGAGCGCTTCTTCATTAGGCGCTTTTAGCAGTGTGCAGAGATTTGGGAGCAGTGATTGTTTGTCCTCCCATTTCGCATTTGCCGGTAAATGAAGCTCCATAATGAAATAGCATTTGCTTGCAGTGCAAATCTCCGATGATACGTCCGGTCTCTGTCACTTGTAGGGAATCTTGAACTCTTATTACACCTTCTATCGTACCTTCGATGACGGCATTTTCGCAATCTATCTCACCGACAATCTTGCCTTTTGAGCCTAGAATAATCTTACCTCCACATTTTATGTTGCCCTTAAGGAGTCCGTCAATTCTGATATCGTGATCGGCTATGAGGTCACCTATTATTTTTGTTGCGGATCCGAGGCTGTTGATGCCACTTGATGATGATTCTTTAGAGTTTGTGATCTTGGGTGTAGTTTCTTTTTTGGTATTAAACATGGATAGATATTGGCTGTTAACAATAGAAGCTCAAGATACGAGACCGAAGGCAAACTTCAAAACTCTAAGACCAAGCGTTCGCGAAGGAAGGCAAATAAATTGTATTTCCAATCCATTGCTGAGATCTATACAATGCTATTTTTAACCACTTAGGACACTGACAAGCACTGAGATTTTATTTCTTCTTTCTTTGTGCCCTTAGTGATCTTAGTGGTTTGGTATTTATTTGAACCACTTAGGACACTGAGAGTCACCGAGGTGTTCCTTTATCTTTTGACGCTGTGTTTTCTTAGAATGTCGGGCAGTAAACAGCTTGAGATCCACTGCCACAGATCAGATAAATAAAGGACAATTCAAATGATCCATTGCCTGCTGCTGCCTGATTTAACTTGGAGATATTTAAGTCATAACTAAAACCAATGCCATAATTATCAAAATCAAATCTACTGACGAGAATAACGGCATCAGAGATCAGTCCTCCGGGGACTTTATTGCCCAGACGATACCACATACCTATTTGGAAGAATTGTCCCAACATGTTGCTGAGGGCTCTACCTTGCGATCCTCCCATTTTGAATCGGACACTAGTTCCTGCATTAATTTGAGTATGTGGACCCTGAGAGAAATAAACAATATCGGGCTTCAAGCTAATTTTAGAGTTGAGTGGATATTCTCCACCTGCATGTAGAGTGAGTTTGGAGTAAAGATTTTCCGTACGATTTAGAAATGATATACTGGGTTGGTTTAGATGACTGAGTGCAGCTCCGGCATAAAAACTTTTTCGATCTCCGAGTGTACTAAACCAAAGTATGCCGGCAGTAAAATCAGGATATAAGAAACTTGAGTTGGGGATAAATTCTCCCGGATCGATAGTGGGATCAAATTGGCCGTTGGTCACTTGCGTAGGCCATCTCAAATCCCTCTCTGTCACAGATCGTTGTGTCAATCCTGCGTCAGCACCGATACTCAGATAATGTGCTTGCTTTCTCTTGCCACCCATTTTTTTGCTATAAGAAAAAGATAAGCGTGCTTGCTTTGTCCCAAAGTTGGCTTCTCCGGCAACATCTCCCCACAAGGTGCCTCCAACACCAAAATAATCTTCTTCTCCTACGGCCATTTTTCTGTCATACGATGCACTATATGTGTTATATGCATTGGCTCCAATCACACCTGCCCATTGATTCCTATAATTGACAACCGCTCTTTGATCACATTGCATGACACCTGTCAATGCAGGGTTGAGGTTGAGAGGAGACATATAGAATTGAGAGAAATGAATATCTTGACCCTGCAATACATAACTCAGGCATAACAATATCCCAGTAATCAAGTAAGTCTTCATGTTTTTCATAACCGTTAGGTTTTTTATTTTGGGGCGTTAGCAATATCTATCCACTAATTGCTACTATTTAAATTACTATTTTCATGCCAAGTAAGAAAATTTCTTCCAATATGGAGAGTTCTACCAGATCAAAGAAAAAGTCGTAAATCAAACGAGCGATTAATGTCAATATTATTGATCATCTCAAACAGGTTACGAATATAAGACACTTATGAAGACTAGAACCACTATTGAGATACCTTCATCTCAAATAAAATTGTCATATCAAGGGAGCTTTCTTTCGCTTGGATCTTGCTTTGCTGACAAGATGGGAAATCATCTTATTGGATTGAAATTCAACGGGTTATCCAATCCGTTGGGAGTATTATACAACCCCATATCCATCCTGCGGATCTTAAAAATTTGTCTTACAACGGAGGAAGTGGATCAAGAACATTTTGTCGAAGTCGAAGAACAGACGATGCATTTAGATTTTCATAGTGATCACTCGGCTGGATCGAAAGAACAACTTGGGAAGGTATTGGAGGATAGCTGTTCAATATGCAAGTCATGTATTGAGCAAGCAGAAGTTTTTATTTTTACTTTGGGATCTGCGTATGTATATCGATATCGCCACACTGACCGGATCATATCGAATTGCCATAAACTACCATCTTCCTTGTTTGAACGCCAATTGTTGTCGGTGGAGACCGTTACAGGGTGTCTTGAGGAGATGATCACCGTAATACGTGGCGTCAATCCGAGGGCTCGATTTATCTGGACAGTAAGCCCGGTTAGACACTTAGCTGACGGTTTGACAAACAATAGCGTCTCCAAAGCTCGGTTACGCACTTCTGTGCATAGCATTGTGGAGAGGATGGAGCACAATGACTATTTTCCTTCTTTAGAAATCATGATGGATGATCTTAGGGATTATAGATATTACGATGCTGATATGATTCATCCATCTTCAGTGGCACTCAAGTATATTTTTGATGTTTTTAAGGACAGGCACTTTGGCATTGAGACAAGGGAGATCAGCAATAAGGTATCGGATATTCAACGGCGTTTGGGACATCGAGCATTTTTCCCTCAATCCCAAAA
>JAJRXG010000084.1 GCA_024276375.1 Bacteroidota bacterium
GCAAAGCAAATGGGCATGGGGCTTTATCAGCGCTCTCATTTCCTGAGCGGTGTACTCTGCTTGTGGCTCGTACTCTATCGGCAGTTGGTACATGGTTTTTGTTGAGATCGCGCCGTCAATAGAACGTATGTTTCATCTAACGCCTGCTTCACCGGCTGGCGAGGGTGAGCCAACAACTTGGCCATTCACTAAATAGTTCCAAAAAAGATCGATCTCGCCAGTCCGGTGCAAGCGATGTTGGGGTGCATTTTACTATAGCCTTAAATGACCAGTCTGAGCAATAAAAACCAACACCTTTGCCATAGCATAAAACCTTTGCTCTGGTGGTGGGAGTTGGCAATTTATGGTGTAAGGTGGGCAAACGTTGTGGGTCTGGCGTAGAACCTTTAACAATCATAATCTTCAATGGCGAGTAACCTTTGCTAACCAAATAGGAACAATGTTTGTTCGCCGCTCTTTGCAGAAGTCTGACCTTACCTACCTAAGCGAGGCATTTGCGCCGGGTAAGAACGCGGCGCAAATGCCTCGCTCACCTTTCGGCTACAGATACCCCAGCATTTCAAAGAAATGCAATACCGGTTTTGTAAGCAATTCACGGATAGCAAGATCAACAATTTCCTCATCAGTATACCAACCAATTATTCGTCCTTCATCTGAAAGTCGTGGATGTCCTGTTGTTTTAACATTAAAGACATGCCAACGGTGGAATTCTCCCCCCCTGCGACAAGGATCATGCAACAAGAGTGGAGAATTCCAAATCCGATTAGCTACATCTATAAGCAATCCAGTTTCTTCGTATAATTCACGTTGTAGCATATCTTCTATACTACAATTTGTTTCCATATGCCCAGCTGGAATAGTATAAAGATAGGGAAATTTTCGTCTCAAAAAAAGGAGTGTTTTTTGCGCTCCCCCTTTGTTTTGTTGAACGATTGCCCCTACCGTTTCGTGAATTAGCATACCATTTTCAACGGAATAAACTGTATTTCCATCAAAAATAAATGCTCTTGAATTGCGGTGTTCCGCATGTTTGCAAACGAATATTTCTCCAATAGTAGTTTCTTGGCTTGAGACATCAGGTGACCCACATGTGAAACAGTATTGGGCAATACCATCAGGAGGCATATGTGCAAGTATATGATTAAGTAATTGTTGATAATCAAGATCAGGCATTTAAATGATTACACAAACAAGTCTTTGCTAATATGTATTGTCGTGTCGTCTGGAAAAGTATGGCTATAACTTCTGTACTAATTCCTGTGGTGTGTTGGTTACGCCATCAAGCAAACTGTCGCGGCACGGATCGCCAGTAGTTGGTTCCAATGCATAAGTAGCTTGGCTAATTGCGTTAGCATAACCTATCTCTAATGTTACGCTTGCGCCTACATACCCTCCTTTATTATACACAAAACAAACATCGGCTTTTCGCATCATATCGAAATGTTCGAGAGTTAGTCCCTTAAAAACCATTCTGGTCACATGTTCAGATACTAACTTCTCTCCTTCAAATATTGGTTCATTGATGTTAGGACGAAACACAATTACACCAGCTTCCTCCAATTCATCACAAAAACTTGAAATCTCCTCACGGAACCTTTTGGATCCACATACGACAACGCTGCGCATATTAAACTCTCCTTTCTATAATATAGAATATTGTAATCATATGATTTTTTTTACTATCAACTGTGCTATCTCTTGCGGAGTATTAAAGGATGTATCAACATTTAAATCATAAAATTCATCTGAACGATAATCAATGATTCCATATATGTTTTGAAAGAAGTGCATATCATGCTCATCACGAAACTGTATTTGAGTTTTAGCCTCCCTCTTTGATGTGTTCTCTCTCAACATATATCTATTAACTCGAACAGCCAGAGGGGCAACGCAATATATTTTGAAAACATCCCGTTGCCCACGAGCATGCCATCCCGATAAACTACCTTCTACAATAATCTTAGACTCAAACTGCAATAGATTTTTTTGTTTATTGTCAAATGCCTTATGTACATCTATAGAAATAAAACTAACTTCTTGAATAGAGATACCCTGTGTTTTGCAAAACTCTCGAAACTTTTGTCCCACATTGATACAAGTCCACTCTGGTAACTCCTGAAATAATGCCTGAACAAGACTACTTTTGCCAGAACATACTTCACCGGAGATGGATATTGCTCGAATTAACCGATTGTTCTCATTTGATTCATCTCTGTCTTTTGGTTTAGGCAACATGTCATTTTTCCGTTAGAAGTTCTTTTAGTTTTCCACTTGATACAAACTCCTTGAAACCAGATATATCGGGAATAATTACATCCGCGACCGTCCTTAGCAAAAGATTGTATTTCATTGGAGAAATTACTATATTAACTCTAGAATTATTGTGTGCTTCCCATAACTCTACTGCCGTTCCCATGCTTGCCTCTGGGAGAAAAGCGATAACGGCCTCAACCTCGCTGGCAATCTCAACTCCCTTAAAGATTATACTTTTTGCAACTTCATCATTTAGCAAGGGAGCGTTTGGAAACATTTCCATTGGACAAAATATTTCAGCATCAGGATATTCTATTAGAATAATATTTTTGATAGTTTGTCTATAGTCTTGTGGCACATGAGAAGAGTCCATATTTGATCCCTGCATTACACCAGCCAAATAAAATGAAACCCGCATGTGGAATCTCCAAGATAAAATGGGTTAGGCACAAACACTGCGCTATTAAGTTTCTAACCATTCATAATAGGACGGATCAATTGTTCTGTTTCATAAAACAATTGGCGTTTAGTTGTCTTTTGGTTTTGCTCAATTTGCTCGTATTTACCTCCGCAACCCTGTAAAAAAACAACATATTCTTGATTTGCTTTTCTAATAAATTTGATCCTATCGTCATCACAATGACCATCTCGTTCAATTAAACGCTTTATCTGAGTGCTTTCGTTACAAGTGAGTAGTAGCGACAGGCTTGGTGTGGAGATCATATTAAATAGGGAATCTAGTATTACTTTAACTTGCTTGGGATCAAACGCAGAAGACAAAACTAACATCTGGTAAACATACTTGGATGCATAGCCACGGTCTGATATCACAATATGTTTGTTTCGAATTGCCGGAAGTACAATAGAATCGTAGATTCTAAAAAAATCTGCAAGAAATAGAAGTGATTGTTCAAGAAGAGATTCACTGATGAAGTGGGGATTGGTTTGAACAGCATTTTGGAGAAATGAGCCTATCGGGCTACTTGAGAACTCCGGTGCCACAATAGATCCTGGCAAAATCTGCTGCAAATACTGAGCGACTTCTGTTTTACCTACACCTTCAGTTCCATCAATCGATATCCAAAACCCTTCATACTTATTATTTATCATGAGAATAATATACCTTTGTTCTGATCAAGACATAATCAATAATTGCGGATTGATCAAATGAATACTGCTTGCAAGGAACATCGAAATCTCTTCAAATCAATTACTAAATTGGTAGGGTTTATCCTACTACTTGCTGATGCATTTCTTGGAGTCTCTTTATGATGACCTTGTCTTTGATTTCTATTTCAAGAATGCCTAGCACATTAGTAGCCAAGATGTTCTCTTCATCAGGTAGTATTTGTTCAGACCTAAATATGCAAAAATCATAGAAAGTGTATAAATCAATAATCCTTCTACCTAACGGAACTCTAGTATGATAACTAGGTTCAGCCATAAACTGAAGAGTGCGTAATTTTGTGTTAGCCCAGCTTCTACTAGGGTCATCGTCAAGGTATGGGGGATCTTTACTCCTGTCAAGATCGCTATAATAGTACAATAGATAACCTTGATTTAAACTGCGCATCTTAGCATTAGTCCTTAACACTTCCATATATTCTTTAACACCATCTATCCCTTTAGCTGCCGAAAGCCCCCAATAGAGACATGTTCGCAAAAAGGCATCTTCTTCTATCTCCAGAAGATGCCTTATTTCATTACTAACATCTTCATTAGTAAGACGTCCAAGAATATATACTAGAAGATTGTTTGCTACTTTTCTACGGGCAGGGTTAGGAGCCGCTTCATTAATAGCAAAATAACCCTTTGCTAACCATTTTCCAAATCCAGACGTTTTCGTTCGATTAATAATCCTCATGAGATGGTGTCTTATCTCTGGGGTCATGTCCTTAGCAAAATAGATATATATATCCGTGGCGTTGCTAATAAAGTTTCTATCAAGTGCATATGCCATATGTTCAGCTACCAGGTATTCAAAGAAGGAATAGTGAATAAACTGAAGTTGAGTGCTATGAAAAACTTGTGTGAAATTGAACAATGGTTGTAACAATCGCGAAACGCATGTGGGTCGAATGCCTTGCATATTGATCAAGTATTCACTAACATTTGTTAATGGTATTTTGTCATGCACAAATAAATCTTTTTGAAATGCAAACCAAGCTAGTTCGCGCCATAACAAGTGAGTTTCTGCTTTACGGAGACAATTTTCTTTAAGAAGATTCGCATCAACCACACGGGCATATTTATGTAAATAACGTACGTATAGTTGAGAGAGATCTGCGAATTTTTTGATATCGGATTTGCTAACGTAAGTCAACATTCTGGCATGCAGCGGTCGACTGACCAAGGTACGCAGAGTTGTAGAGTTTTTTACTTGTTGCAGAAAAGTTCCGTTAATAAAAAGATCCGCTTTTGCCAATTTCTGTACAAACTCGGTGAATTCTGTATCAACTTCCCATTCTTTAATTCTAAGTATTTCATCAAACAGGACTGGATCTAAGTGCGGAGCAAAAACGTATTCAAAATCTCGTGTGCGACAAGTTACTAAAATATTCCCAAATTTTATTAGATTTTCTAGCAAACGTGATAGAGCTTGTACATGTAATGGGTTCCCTGATAATTCATCAATGCCATCTACTATAAAATAAATCTCTGCTGTTGGATATGTTTCATCGAAAGTTTCTTTCCTGTATTCGCCGTCATAGTTTTGTCTTAATATATGTAGTAGCTTCTTATAACTTAAGCGGGGCTTACTAGCTGCTATTTCTATAAAAAGACGCAGATCTATAGGAATACAGATTATGTCTTTTCCACTTATCTCTTTTCTATTCACAAAATTATGCTGTATAAGATAAGTGAAAAAGCTTTTGCCAGAACCTGGTTCTCCTGTAACAAGTATATTACGGTTAAGACGAATCTGCTCAAAAAACTGGTCTAAACTTATTGTTGTTCTGGCTTCATCCTCCGAGGTAAAAAACTTGGTGGCACATGAATGTTTCGTTCAAATAATTCGCGGAAATTCATATCGGTTGGGTAGGCAGTGCGTCGATTACCACTTTGAGCAAAGAGTCGTGCTGCAATACCTGCAAGAAAATCATTTGTAGAAGTATCAGAGCTTGCTTCAGAATGATCAGGCAATGAAGATTTGATTCTAAATTTGTATTCACCATCTGGCGCATTATGATATGTAAGTGTATCTTTGCTAAAAAAGCCGCCAGATTCATCACTATATCGTCTTAAATAAATTGTACCTGTTCCCATCTCGAAATCATACTTGACAATGTTGTATGCATTTGGTCTTTCTCGTGTTTCACACAAAGCACCAGCAGCAATGTGCATTACATTAGCATCAGGGGAGATAGTGAACTCAAGACGAGATTTATGCAGGTGTCCCCTTAGGACAAATTCACATGCACGATTAAGTAATGTTTGGGAATCTTGTTCATCAAATTCTTTTAACCAATCAAAGGGGTGATGCATTAATGCTATGGTTAGCTCTGCATCTTGATGCTTGCTTAAAATATCTCTTATTTGTTTTTCCCCAATGAGCAAATTATGCCCGTCATCTTTTCCTGCACATAACCAAGCTGAATTAAGTCCAAGAATAGCAACGGACTTCCCGGAAATATTTATAGTTTGACTGTAATAGTGTGGAGCCGTTACAATGTTGCTGGCTTTTTTTGTGTTACCAAAAAAGCTATCCCAAAAATTCACGTAATTATAAAGCCGCTGACTTAAATAATTGCAGTCTATGGGACTTGCTAGAAAGGCATTAGTAGCATTCCGGTTATCTAACAATGCTGCGGCATTAGATGCAAGCACAGAAATTGCTTGCCGATCAACATCATGATTTCCAGGAATGATAAACAATTGCTCCTTTGAGATGTTCGTCAATTCAAGTAGTTCATTGAAAAAACTTGTGGCAAGAGTGTATTCATTGGATTTCCCCGCAAAGGCAATATCGCCTGTGACAAAAATTATGTCAACCGATAAGTCATTTTCTTGACAAAAACTTTGAATATCTTGTTTAAAAGCTTCCCGAATAATAGAATTGTTGTACTCGTTAATATCCCTGAAATGGAGGTCAGATATATGCAACCATGTAACAAAGGATGATGGGGATGATGGTCTTCCTGATTTTTCACGCTTATCTTTCGGTACAGGTCTTCTCGAAAAGCTTATAGGCCTAGCTGGATAAGGTTGGCGCGTTGTTTCTAAGTTGTTAAGATAATCCCACCTTTGTCCTATGCGATATAAGGGCATAGCGAGAACTGTATCACGCCCAGCTCCTACTTTAGCTGTTGTGGCTTCAATTTGTATTGCAACAACAGCATGTAATTCCTCACTAAATACCGCAGATCCACTATACCCTACTTCACCGGTTTCTTTGCTATTCACTAGGAAAAGGCGATTTCCCGAAAAATCTTGAGGGTCGTATATTCCTAAGAATTCTCCAGAGCCTACTGACTGATCTTTCAGACTCAATCCGTATCCGCGTATTTTTAACTTACCCAACACTGATTTCGACAAACTGATTGGAAGAGGGCTGCGATCTGTTGGTGGATCAACAAGTTGCAAGACGGCAAAATCTGACCCAGTATTTGGCTGATAGTCCCATTGAAGTTTATAAGCTTTGCGGGGAATGTCTTCGGCAAAACGTACTTCGACTTCGTTAAAGGGGCTTTCCTTACCCAAAACATGCCCAGCAGTTAGCAAATGTCCCTCTATACTAACTAACCAGGCGGTTCCACAAAGTTTGCCGTTAATAACGACTGCACAAGTGGCTTGAAGAAGTAGTTCGTCAATAGATAATTTACCCATTTTTGCTTTTCGTTTCGAGTAACCAAGTCATCTTAACTTTTAGCGCATACTCGCCTTTCCCACATAAAATCCAAGCTCCCGCCTGAGCCGAAATACCCATATTAAATTCCATTTCAATCTGCTTGGGTTTGGCGTTGTCGGGAAGATTGCTAAGTTCGATGCCAATATCCTGTGCAATGTTCTTGATTACTGATTTAGCCTCCGTATAAACTTCTTGGATTGTGTCGCTAACACCAGTTGGTTGAGTGGCACGGTTTACAGGGGAAAGCCCAGTTATTTCTAAATCATCGTTAATCGTTTAGATAAATATAGTAGTGTTTCCAATTGTACTTTGAATAACTTTCATAAGCTCCTCTCTATCAAGGGGTTTAAAAATAATATGCACATGGATTAGAGCATGGACTTATAGTAAGAAAAGTCAGACTATCTTTCATTTCAATCGTTATACATATACTCTTCTTCAAGTTCCATGACCCGTTCGCTGAAAAACAATCGTGATGTTAAATCACGATACTTGTGGCCTTTATTTGTAAAATTGACTTTTTGGTCATTGACTTCAAGAATACCTTCTTCTGAAAGGGCTTGAATTTGAGATGGAAAACAAGAATGGAACGTGCGTCCATGGGTGGATTCAAAAGCAACAGTATTTAATCTATGCAAATTCAAGACAAATTCCCGCCTGATTTGTTCTAAAGAATCTAATGATATCCCATCAACACGACTATGTCCTTTGTTCTCAATGTTAGTGAAATATTGTGAGAGTATCTTATTACGTGTTTTAGAACTATAACCGTTACGAAAGTGTATTGATGGGGCGTATGTGCGTGCGCCAGCACCCAACCCTAGAATAGTTGCACCTTCCCAATGATACTCAATTTGTTTGTACGCACCTTTTCCAGGAATGACGAAACGGACATTTGTTTCTTGTACATAGCCCTTATTCTGGAGTATTTTCCATGCAATATCATATTTATCATATATTTCTTTAGGGCTTATTAAGTCTGCTCGATATTTGTGATACCCAGTTGCTGGACGAACAACGAGGGGGTAAATACAAACTGTTTCGGGTTTCATTTTTACTAATTTGGAAACAGATTCTTCCCAAGACTTTTTAGTTTGACCAAGTAAGCCATTGATTAAGTCAGCACATAGATTTGCAAGTCCCGACTCTTTTAGAAGGCTTATTGCATTAAGACATAGATCGCTAGAATGCTTCCGACCAATCCCAGATAATTCGATGTCTTGCAAAGTTTGTATGCCCAAGTTCACGCGGGTTATACCTAACTTCCTGAAAAATTGTGCTTTCCTATAATCAATAGTATCGGGTGCCGCCTCAATACATATTTCATCACAGGAATCTCTAAAGCCTGGGAAATGTACCTCTATCGTTGATAAAACACGACTTAATTGCTGTTCATTTAAGATGGACGGCGTTCCACCCCCTAGATATACAGTTCTTAATTTCTGGGAACCTAGTTTTTTAGCATAGTAACTAAGTTCGGCTGCGAGTGCGTCAATATATTCATCTATTAAGTCTTCTTTTCCAGCAACAACAAATAAATTACAGTATGAACAAATTTGTTTGCAGAAAGGGAAATGAAGATACAAGTTGAAGTTATTTGGAGTTTGCAAAAGAGCTTGCGAGATGAAATCTTCATTTTCTACTTCGGGCAACTGTCTATAAGTTTGCCGAGGTGGATAGGTATACACATATGAAGGCTGGATATTACTCTCAATCGCTTCACGAAGTTGGTGTTTTAAGTCGGTAACTTCAATTTGATTTATTGGAGCAAAAAGATCAAATTCATGTTCAGGCCATCTTGTATAAGATGCCAATTGATTTTCTTTTTCAGTAGAGATATTCATGGAAAGCCCCCTCACTGTAGTATTGATTACATCTTATCAATCAGTCGTAACCCCAAACCACAACGATATTTCAGTTTCAGCTTCTTTAACGGTTCCAGATGCGTGAACTAAATTTTGCACAGGTCGCTTTTCTGGATTAGCCAAATCAGGTGAATCAAGAGAAAAATCCCCTCTGATTGTACCTGGTTCAGCAAATAAGGGGATTGTGTTACCTATCATTTTTCGCACAGCTCGCACAGCTCTATTGCCTTTTAGAACCATCGCTACCATGGGGCCTGAGGCCATATAATTAACCAGCCATTTTTTTATTTCCTTACCAATTATTACAGGATCGTCTGTACCAAATTCTGTGGTTGGATTTACACCATATTCTTGATACGCATCAAGTGTTTTCTGTCCTACAACACTTAACCATTGTTCATCACTAGGATAATGAGTAGCAAGTATGTCTTTAGATGCCGTCAATAGAACCATGTTTTCAATGGTCAAACCAGCATCTTCAAAACGACTAATGATTCTACCAATTAATTTGCGTTGAACGCCTTCAGGCTTAATTAATACAAGTGTTCTTTCTATGCTATTATTCATAAATATCCTCTTTTAAAAACTATTTTGGATTAGCACTTACAAGATGTGCCTTGTTAATTTTAAGTTTATGGTAGATTTGGTAGCAAAGGAATGCTATCAAGGGATGATACACTGCATTTAATTACCCCCTATACAGGAAGCAAGAAAAAAAGTATTCATTTGGATTAGTAAATGTTCGGGTAGACTAACCTCCCATTGTTTAAGCTCTTTTATTAGATGATCGTAAAGAGACGTTTTTGGAGTTTCTGAAACACTAGGCGAACCTAAGTCTTGACCAAAGTCTACCATAACCACGTCACTACCGCGAGAACGCAAGTTGTGTAAAATTGTTATTGGTTCAAAACCTAATCTTGCTACTATACCTATTGTTGACGCAAGCTCAATGAATATACCTTGCCTTAAAGCAGTGTCTAACAGTATTGATTTTAAATCGTAGGGAATCAATTCCTCTACTATAACTCCATATCCGCAAATTATTAATTTAGGGGTAGCTACCCCATTCCTGAAAAGCAAATTTCGTCTTTTGACCCACTTTTGTAAAATGCCATTTATGCTAGAATGAAGATCGAGTGCTACACAAGCTTTAATTATGTAACCATCTTCTTTTCCATTTCCATGTTGAACCCAAAATCGATAAATATAGGTTTCGTCTCCCCCGCGTACCCAGTCGGTATCTCGGCGAATACTAAACATCTCTTTTTCATAATTTATTAGACCCAAGTTAAATAGAGCATTCTGAAGAGAAATACCGCCTGATAATTTGCATAATTCTTTTTCTAATGACCATTCAGACATTATTTATACCTTTTCTATAAAATGTAGTTGCTAATCAGCAGACTTTGGCTTTGGAAATGCTTGTAGTCCAAATAACCGAGTGACCGTGCTTGTCGTGCAAGTCGTTCCATTTTTGCAAACGTTTTGAGGTTCAACGTTTTGAGGTTCGTTGACCAAGACTGTAGTCAAAATCGATCCGGCATTCCGCTAGCTAAAACCTATACCGCAACTAAATGACTTATCTTTCGATAATAAATTAATGACTATGGCGGATTGGGCAGCGTGTTGGCTGCTAAATCCGTATAAATAGAAATAGGTAAATCCAATAACTCAAGAATACGGCATTGTAAAGGCGTTAACGGCGTAATATGAATGATATTTTGACCAGGCAATTGAACCAACGACAAGGTAATGTTTTTGAATGCCGCCAACAATCGCTCAGTTGTTGGTCGCCGGGTTTGTTGTTTGGGATTGCCTGGATACAAACCGGCCAATCCTTCATTTTTAGCTCCCAGGGAGCGTCGAACCACGAATTCAGTCAGTGTCAAAATACGCAATGCCAGAGACAAGAGCCGCGCCAACCCCTTGAGATGGTCTTCTCTATGAAGATAAATTGGTCGCAAACCCAATGGTCGCCCCTTGAGGCGAGAAAAATCACGTTCTATATTAGGCGAACCGCGATAAGCATGAACGGCTTGGTCCAGAGACAAACGCTCTACTGGCGCATTGAGTACGAACAATCGCCATCCCATCATCTTGTATTGTGCGGCAATGGCCGCTTCATTACGGCACAGATGAAGTTGATAACGTATTTTTTCTTCTGTGCGTGCCGGGCGGTTTTTGTATTTACGTATTTGGCGGTAGCTTACTTGTCGTTCATAGGTCAATTGCAACAAATCAGCTACGCGATGCTGTTGCAAAATCGCCTCCGCTTTGGCTTGCAAGGGGGCCAACTCGCTGTATTGACGTTTACCTCGTCCAGGGGATGGTGTCAAAGCTCGCAACTTTTCTTCCGCTCGTTGCAAACGACTCTCCAAACCGCGGTAAGCACTTTGGGCCAAAGCAGGCGAATAGATAACCAGTACCCCTTCTGTCCATTCGATCAATTCGTCAGCTACCAGTGCAGTCTGGACACGGGTTGTTTCATACCCTTGAGCTATCAGCTTTGGTTCTTGACCCGTGTCGGACTGACGATAAACAGCAACCAATTTTTGCTTGCCGTCCAAAGCTGCTTGCACCAATTCAGCCAACAACTCTCCTTGTGTTCCTTTTTTACTCAAGGAAGTCAGATAATAATCTCCGCCAGCCACAATGTGGGCGCGTGTTTCCAGCGCCTCCATTTTACTGTCACCGATATAAAGCAAGCCTCGTTGTTCCAGAACGGCACGGGCTTCGTTAATCGCTGGAATATAAAGTCTATCATCAGCCATATTGCCAGGCACAATTTGCGTGACCAACGGGGTACCCAACGGATCCAGCGTAGCCAACATTATCTTCAATTGAGCCAAATCAGGTCGATGGTCTTTGCTGTGGCCATGTCGAATCAGTTCCGTGCCATCAGAATCATGGTACAACGAGACAGTTGTACTATCCAAACGGACACATTCTGCTGGCAATTGATAAACTCGGATAGTTCGCTGCCCCAACTCTCGTTCAATAGCTTGCCAGTCCGAGTCATCACTCAGGTAACGCAAAATATCGCCCAAGCGATCATCGGTGAAATCTTGTGCTGTCAACTGGGGATTAAGCAGTTGTTTCAAAGTTTCCAGCTCTCTTTCCACCCAAGGTTCAACGTAACTCAGCCGATGGTCCCCTTCAGACAAAATGAAGGTCAACCAAGCGACAATACTTTGACCAACACTCAAGCCCTGTCGCCGCCAATGGGGGGTGATAATCTCATCAATGATCTCGGCAATACTCATCTTCTCCTGCTGCTTGATCAGCAATGGAAGATCGTCAACTCGTTCGCTTCGTATTTCAATTTCTGCCATAACGACAGAAGTTTAGCCGTATTCTATTTTTTAGGTGAATTTATTATCGAAAGGTAAGAAATGATTTGTCAAAGAACATCTACAGCCCGTTTCTGCGCCCCAACGCTTTGATAACCAGCATACCAGGCATAAACAACGGCCTCTATCCAGTTCGTTCTGCCTGGTATGTCTGGTTCATCACTTGTTAGATGGAACGGCCGTTATGCCCTTTCCCCTGTATTCCGACTTCCGTCAGCCCACGACTTTGGCCATACAACGGATCTGTACTTGACTGTTTCTGCCTTCATTCTGCTGCCTGTCTCTCTTTTTATCAACCTCAAAACACCTGTTTTTCGGCCGTTTTTGCCTGTTTGCGGCATCCTGGCCCACTACCCCCTTCCCGC
>JAJRXG010000085.1 GCA_024276375.1 Bacteroidota bacterium
CAACTTATGTATATAGAGACGGGATAAATAAAGTGATCAGAAGATATGGTTGCAATGGATATTTTGGGTTTCCATACCGGAGCCGTTCATATGCAAATGATTGAGATTTGTGTGCAAGAAGGTTTGATTATGAGGCACTTGTTTCTTTATATAAAAATATAATATATATCATTAGATTTGATACTTGATTTGAAGACAGAAAATGAAGGTAGTAATATTAGCAGGAGGATTCGGTACGAGGTTATCTGAAGAAACACATCTGAAGCCAAAACCAATGGTGGAGATCGGAGGAAAACCAATATTGTGGCATATCATGAAGACATATGCGCACTATGGCTATACAGATTTCATTGTATGTCTCGGTTATAAAGGTTATATCATTAAAGAATACTTTGCCAATTATTTTATTCACCAATCGGACTTGACGATAAACCTAAAAGATAATACGGTCAACATACTCAATAGCAAGGCAGAGCCGTGGAATGTAACACTGATTGATACGGGAGCCAATACCATGACTGGGGGCAGAATCAAGAGAATCAAATCATATCTTACTAAGCCTTTTATGCTTACTTATGGTGATGGTCTTTCAAATGTTGATATACATCTACTGGTTGACCAACATCAAAAAAGCAATGCTCTTCTGACAGTAACAGCAGTGCAACCATCGGGAAGATTTGGGGCGCTGGATATCAGGGACAATGTTGTTCATTCGTTTTTAGAAAAACCCAAGGGAGACGGATCTTGGATCAATGGTGGCTTTTTTGTGTGTCAACCGGAAGTGATAGAATATATTGAGGATGACCAAACGATATGGGAGCGTACACCATTGGAAAACATAGCAAGAGATGAAAAATTGATGGCTTACGAGCATGTGGACTTCTGGCAACCCATGGATACCCTTCGAGACAAACGTGAATTAGAAAGACTCTGGAATACGGGAGAAGCACCTTGGAAAGTTTGGTAATATGAGAAAGGGACTTTTAAAATCTTTTTATAAGGGAAAGAAAGTTTTTGTAACAGGTCACACTGGATTTAAAGGTTCATGGCTCCTTCATATTTTGGAGCATTTGGGGGCGAGAATAAAAGGATATGCACTTGAACCGTTGACAAGGGAAGACTTATACAATGTCTCAAGGGCGAGCACCAAATGTGATTCCACAATTGGGGATATCAGAGACCGAAGTAGATTTGTGGAGGAAGTTTCATCCTTCGAACCGGATCTTGTGTTTCATCTAGCCGCGCAGCCTTTAGTTCTGCAAGGCTATGCCATGCCGGTTTTGACTTATGAGACAAATGTCATAGGTACGCTAAACCTACTAGAAGGGATTAGAGGATTGCAGAAGAATTGTTGCTCCGTTATTGTCACTACCGACAAAGTATATGAAAACCTTGAGTGGGATTACCCATATAGAGAGATAGATAGATTGGGAGGCCACGATCCTTATAGCTCAAGTAAGGCATGCTCAGAAATATTATGCCAATCTTACTTCAAATCCTATTTAGCAATTGACCAATACAACAAACCACTAGTAACCACTCGAGCCGGAAATGTAATCGGAGGAGGAGATTGGGCAGAGAAGCGAATCATTCCGGATATTGTGAGAGCCTTGAGTGCTAACAAACCCATAGAACTACGCAACCCCAAATCTGTACGTCCATGGCAACATGTAATAGAACCTCTGGTGGGATATATGACGCTGGGTATGCAAGCCTACAATGCTCCCAATGAGTATCATGGCGCATGGAATTTTGGGCCTGTAACCCAGCATGCGCTATCTGTTCTCGAACTAGCTCAAAGGGCGGTAGATGCATGGGGAGCAGGAAAGATTCACATAGATGATTCCACCAAACATCAGCATGAAACTTCTATGTTGAGATTGGATATCAGTAAGAGTGTAAGACGTCTTGACTGGCGACCAAAATGGACAGACCTAGAGGCTATAGATTTTACGATCACATGGTATCAACAATACTTACAATCTCCGGATAGGGCAGAAGAAATTACAATGAACCAAATATATAAGTACTTTGGTTAATCGCTCTTGTTTACTTATGGGAGGATCTTCTTTTCTCGGATCTTATTTGAGCAAGCTTTTGGTGAGTGAAGGTTGGTTTTTGGTTCGTACGTTTAGAACAGAGCCGCCAAGTTTATCTCAAGATATATTGTTCAATCCGGACACAGATTTAAGTGATATTGATTACCATGCTTACGACTTGATAGTCAATTGTATTTCTACGGGAGTTCAACGAAATGGAAGGGAGGAGAACAGAGGTATATACTTTGCGAATCTTGTTTTTCCTATACTCCTTATTGAGCACCTGAAAACGATAAAATATAGAGGAAGCATTATTTTGTTTGGGAGCTATTTTGAAATTGGAAATACGCAGCATAGTACGTCCTTTTCAGAAGAGGATATTGTTAGAAGTCACGACCCGTTGTTTAATGCCTATGCAGTAAGCAAAAGGCTGCAGACTCAGTATGTTGCTCAGGCTCTTGGAGGCGCTTTACCATTTGAACTTTATCATTTTATTCTGCCAACTATATATGGCAAAGGAGAAAATTCTCAAAGACTTATTCCGTATTTGATAGAAAAGTTGAAGAGCAACCAAATCCCTAATTTAACCGGAGGAACACAAGTAAGACAGTATCTCTATGTCAAAAACGCCATAGCATATATTTACATGATGATTGAAAACAAAAAAATACCAGCGGATATTTATAATCTACCGGCAGACTTGACGATAGATGTAAAAGGATTGGCGATACAAATAAAGAGCATTTTAGAATCTCAAATAGAAATAAATTTTGGAGGATATGAATCCGGAGACACAGGAATGAAGCGATTGGTATTGAATACTAAGAAAATAGAAAAGTACGCACCATATTGTCCCGCATTTAGCTTTAGGCAATCAATCCTCGAGTATTAAAATAAATTTTTATGGAAAGTGATTTCAAGAATATAACGGATGAAGTAAAGGCTCTTCTCAGTCCAATCATATCAGGCAATATCTCCAGAGCCATAGAACCGGGAATAGACTACATTCCCGTTACGGGCAAAGTATTGGATGAAGCGGACATATTATATGGAGTGGAAGCGATGCTTGATGGTTGGTTAACAACGGGAAGGTTTGGAGTTAAATTTGAAAAAAAGTTTGCTCGATGGTTTGGGAGTCGAAATGCGTTATTGGTCAACTCCGGTTCATCGGCCAATCTCACGGCATTTTATACACTTACTTCTCCCAAATTAGAAGACCGTATGATACAACCGGGAGATGAGGTGATAACGGTTGCGGCTGGCTTTCCTACTACGGTCAATCCATTGATACAATATGGCTGCGTACCGGTTTTTCTCGATATCGATATACCTACTTACAATATTGATACAACACTTCTTGAAGAGGCGATTAGTGAGAAGACAAAAGCGATCATGTTGGCGCATACCATGGGCAATCCCTTCAATTTGTCTGAAGTAATGCGGATTGCAGAGAAGTATAATCTCTGGGTGATAGAAGATGATTGTGATTCATTGGGGGCTACATACCAGGGTAAGAAGACGGGTACCTTTGGAGATCTTGCCACTATTTCTTTTTATCCTGCTCACCACATTACGATGGGCGAAGGAGGAGCCGTTTTAATTAACAATTGGAAATTGAACATGATCGCCAAGAGCTTTCGAGATTGGGGGCGGGATTGCTATTGCGAGCCGGGCAAAGACAATACCTGTGGCAAGAGATTTGAGTGGTGTCTTGGAGATTTGCCCCGAGGGTATGACCACAAGTATATTTATTCTCATATAGGGTTTAATCTTAAAGTAACGGATATGCAAGCGGCGGTCGGATTGAGTCAGTTATCCAAGGCGGATCACTTTGTAGCCAAAAGGAGGAAGAATTTTCAACTGTTGAAATCCTATTTAAAAGAGTTTGAAGACGTCTTTATACTTCCGGAGGCAACGGAAGGGAGCGATCCAAGTTGGTTTGGTTTTATGTTGACCATTAGGGATGGATCCAAGGTACGCAGACGTGATCTGATCAACTATTTAGAAGATCACAAGGTAGCGACGAGATTATTGTTTGCCGGGAACATTACAAAACAACCGGCTTATGTAAACATAAAGAAGCGCATAGTGGGAGATTTAGAAAATACAGATACTGTAATGAACAACACCTTTTGGCTGGGCGTTTGGCCCGGACTCAATGAGTCGCATTATATATATATCGCTGATTTAATTAGGACTTACTTGCGAAAATAAAGATTGTAACCTATGTCAACTAAGTTAATTTCTATTATAACCCCAGTCTTAAATGAAGCTGATAATCTACAGCAATACTATTTTAGAGTATCTGCGGTAATTGATGCAATAGAGGCAGACAACAAGTATCGGTTTGAGATTATATTTACGGACAATAGAAGTACAGATGACACATTTGCCATCATTCAAGAGTTGGCATCAAAGGATCGCAGAATAAGAGCATTCAGATTTTCGCGAAATTTCGGGTATCAAAATTCTATTTTCACGGGTTATCGCAAGGCTAGGGGAGATGCAGCGATAGAATTAGATTGTGATCTTCAAGATCCACCCGAAATGATAGCATCATTTATCTCTAAGTGGGAGGAGGGTTTTGATATCGTTTATGGGATTAGACAAAAGAGGAAAGAAGGGTTGATGATTACTTATTTTAGAACTTTGTTTTATCGTATGATTAATCGACTTAGTGAGATAGAATTGCCACATGATGCAGGAGATTTTATGCTTGTTGACCGTAAGATCATTGCTCAATTGGTTCAAGTTCAGAACGTAAATCTTTACATCCGTGGTCTGGTTTTTAGCTTTGGATTTGAGAAAATCGGCATACCATATACTCGAGAAAAAAGAATGCTTGGCGCGTCCAAGTTTAGCTATTTTAAACTAGTCAATTTTGCGCTTGATGGAATAATCAATATGTCAACGGCACCACTGCGGTTGGCTTCCTACTTAGGGATATTGATTGCGAGTGTCACCTTACTAGTAAGCATTGTTTATATTGTTTTAAAGTTAAGTGGATTGGTCGAATGGCCATCCGGGTTCACAACCAATATTGTAGTCTTGCTTTTTGGCATTAGTATTAATGCGTTATTCCTTGGAATTATCGGAGAGTATCTCGGTAGATTGGTTATACAGTCTCGCAATTTGCCCCGGACCATTATTACAGATGAGATTGAGTCGGTATCCTAATGTTGAGAAGACTATTACAAATTGACAAAAGAAAGGAAGGTTAACAAGCGTTTGTTATGTACGATAGGAGGCAAACGATCATCTACCATATAGATCAAAAGCAAGAATGTTTATGGTAATTGCTTGATTATATGCAACTAATAGATTACATATTTGGTATAAGTGTGTAATTTTGTATTTCATGAGCTTTGTAAGAAGAAGCGTAAAAAGAGAATAAGCGATGGCAGTGGTAACATATGATGAAGGCAATATTCGATCTCTTGATTGGAAAGAGCACATCCGTCTGCGACCGGGGATGTATATAGGGAAGTTGGGCGATGGATCCGCTCAAGATGATGGGATTTATGTGCTTATAAAGGAGATATTGGATAACTCAATCGATGAGTATGTGATGGGTTATGGTAAGGAAATCCGACTAGAGATAAAAGAGGGAGAAGTGTTTGTTAGAGATTATGGACGTGGCATTCCGTTGGGCAAGGTGGTTGACTGTGTATCAAAGATCAATACAGGAGGCAAGTATGATTCAAAAGCCTTTAAGAAGTCTGTGGGTCTAAATGGTGTTGGAACCAAAGCGGTCAACGCGTTGTCAGACCAATTTGTCGTAGCAGCTATGCGAGATGGTAAGTGTAAGGAAGCTATTTTTGAAAGGGGCGAGTTGATTAAGGACGGGAGAATCGTTAAGACACGAGAGTCTAACGGTACATTGATACGCTTTAAACCGGATCGCAGTATTTTTAAGCATTATCGATTTAGGTCTGAGTATATCGAAAACCAGTTGTGGAATTATGCCTACCTCAACGCCGGGCTTAAGATTCGGTTCAATGGCAAGACCATACACTCTAAGAATGGTTTATTGGATCTTCTTGAACATAAGACGGCCACTATTAAAGATACATTGCGGTATCCTATAATACATCTGAAGGATGAAGATATTGAGATGGCCATAACGCATGGCAATGCGTATTCAGAAGAGTATTACTCCTTTGTCAATGGTCAGAACACTACACAAGGAGGCACGCATCTTTCGGCGTTTCGGGATGCCATGGTTAAGACGATTAGAGAGCACTACGGGAAGAACTACGACACCAAGGATATCCATTCAGCGATTGTAGGAGCGATCTCTGTGCGGGTAGAAGAGCCCGTATTTGAATCACAAACCAAGACGAAGTTGGGGTCTCAGAATATCGCTCCAGACGGCCCCAGTATGCGCTTGTTTATATGGGAGTTTGTCAAGAAGCACTTAGACAATTATCTGCACCAGAACGTAGAAACTCACAAAGCTTTGCTCAAGCGCATCCAGCAATCTGAGCGAGAGCGCAAGGAAATAGCAGGTGTGAAGAAATTGGCCAATGAACGAGCCAAAAAGGCCAATTTACACAATAAAAAATTGCGAGATTGCCGGGTACACTACAATGACAAACGAGGTGATGATCAGGAGAAATTGGGAACGACATTATTTATCACGGAGGGAGATAGTGCCAGTGGATCCATTACTAAGGCTCGTGATGTGCGCAAGCAAGCAGTGTTTAGCCTTAGAGGCAAACCTTTGAACTGCTATAATATGACTAAGAAGGTCGTCTATCAAAACGAAGAATTCAATCTGTTGCAACATGCGTTGAACATAGAAGATGGTCTA
>JAJRXG010000086.1 GCA_024276375.1 Bacteroidota bacterium
GATATCCGGACAAATAGCACCGGAAGTAACGAGCAATGTAAATGCTTGTGGCGGTACGGTAACGTTGACATGGAGATTGGGAGATGCCAATGGAGCATTGTGCAGTGGCACAAGTGTCGTAGAGACACGTACGATCAATGTAGGACCGGCAGCGGATCCGGAGATTACGATACCTAATGTACCATCGACTTTGACATGTACGCAAGCTCAAGAATATGTGATCCCAACTGCAAATTATTCTAATAGTTCTTCGGGAGTATGCCTGATAAGCGGAATACTCGAAGGACAAGTTGAGAATAACTTTAATGTCTGCGGAGGTGAGATTGTTATTACATGGACGATACCAAGTGATGAGGTTTGTGGGGTAAGCATTTCTGAAAGCGTGACAATTGATGTGACTCCGGCTTCAGATCCGAGTATAGTGATTCCGAATCTGCCAGTTAGCTTAACATGTGAGGAAGTAGAAACTTACTCAGCACCAAGTGCGATATATACTAATGGAGGTATAGGTGAGTGTTTATTGTCAGGAGAAGTTCCTGGAACAATTACTAAGGATTATGATGCTTGTGGTGGCGAGATTACGTTGACTTGGTCTGCACCTTCCGGTTGTGACAATAACGCAAATATAAAAACAGCTACGATTCAGGTCATTGGAGGAGGAGCACCTCAATTGACATGTCCTGCACCACTTGAGTTGTCTTGTGGTACTGACAGTATTGATGAAATAATAGCTGAATGGATGGCAACTGCAAGTGCCAGTACGCTGTGTGGTGCTGAGGTTGTAGTAACTAACAATTACTATGAAATTCCATTCTTTGGAGGATGTGCCGATGGATTAGGATACAAGGAAGTAACCTTTACAGCCACGGCATGTGGAGAAAGTACTACTTGTACTGTTATGGTTACCATTACGGATACTGTCGATCCGATTTGGACTCAAGAACCAGAGGATTTGCAAGTAGAATGTTCTTCAAGCAATATGACCGCTGTTATCAACAATTGGTTGAACTCTCAGGGAGGAGGATCTGCCGAAGATGCTTGTACGGATATCTCTTATTCTAACAACTTTACGTCATTGGATATGGATTGTGACGAAGAGACCGTAGTAACATTTACAGCAGAGGATATGTGTGGCAATACATCTACAGTAACAGCCAGCATTAGAGTAAGGGATACAACAGATCCTGTACTGACTGTTCCTGCCAATATCACGGTTGATTGTGGTGACGACTTTGAATTGGGTCAAGCTACGGCAACAGATAATTGTGATGCAGATGTTACGATAACTTATGAGGATAGTGAGCTTCCAAATACTTGTGAAGGTGGTACGATAGTCCGAACCTTTACAGCGACAGATGATTGTGGTAATACTGCAACAGCAACCCAGACGGTTACTATTCGACCTGATGTTTCTGCTCCCGTGTTTGTGGGTGAATTACCTCAGTCGATAACTGTTAATGAAAACAACATACCAGAACCTGCGATTTTAGAAGCAGAAGATTGCAATGCTTTCGAAGTAGAATTTACAGAGGAAAAAGAGACATTTGAATGTGGATATACACTGATACGGACTTGGACAGCAGAAGATGAGTGTGGTAATGAAATTTCACATACTCAAAACATTGTCGTAAATATTCCTCTTGAAGCTACCGTGGTAGTCATTGGTGTAGGTGTAGATTGTAATGATCCGGATGCAGGTGCTGCAGAAGTGAATATTACATCTGGTCAAGCTCCCTATACATATCTATGGGATAATGGAGAGACT
This sequence comes from Bacteroidota bacterium, assembly GCA_024276375.1. Taxonomy (GTDB): domain Bacteria; phylum Bacteroidota; class Bacteroidia; order Chitinophagales; family Saprospiraceae; genus JAJRXG01. The sequence goes on from JAJRXG010000086.1 coordinate 1,766, forward strand.
ACTGCTAGAGCTACAGAACTTGAAGCGGGAGAACATACTGTCCTTGTTACAGATGTGAGTGGCTGTAGATTGTCATTGAATGTTTCAATCTCTGGTGACTTTACACCACCTACGGTATCGCTTGGATTTACTACCGATGGAGTTATTGATTGCAATGAGTCAGCTGTAAGCCTAGTTCCAGTAACCAATGGAACGATCGTCAGTCTTGTTGGCCCTGATGCCAATACGAGTGCTGTCAATCCAGTTGCTACCGTACCGGGTGTCTATACGTTGACCGTGATCGGAGATAATGGCTGCATTAATACAGCAGAAGCAATTGTGACTCAGGCGATATGTGTACCTAGTATTTCACTTACAAAATTGACCAATGGAGTAAGCATAGATACAGCCAATATGCCTGTAATTATTGTTCCTGAAGGTGGAGAAGAAGTGATGTGGACATTTGTTGTAACCAACAATGGAGATGTTAATCTTACCGATGTTGTAGTAAATGATGACAAAGAAGGTCAAGTATGTACTATCGCTTCTTTGCCTGTAGGAGCAACTGAGACATGTACTGTAATGGGTGATGCTATACGTGGGAAGTATGTCAATATTGCCAATGTCACGGGTCAATCTGAGATGGGTGAGGTAAGTGATATAGATACATCTATGTATGTAGGTGTCTATATCAATGTGGAGAAGACGGCTGATAAGGATACGATCTGTCCTGGTGAAGCAGTAAGCTACACACTTACCATCAGAATGCTTGGTGGAACAGAAGGTGTACAGATTGATGATATATCTGTAGGAGATAGCAATATTGATCATGTGATGACCGTCAATAGCCCAGAGTTCATTACGAGTTCGGATGTAGATGGTGACGGAGTTATTAACTATATTGATGCGAACAACGACGGCAAGAGTGACGAAGAGTTCTTGTTCCGATATACTTTATATCCGGAAGAGACCTTAGTCAATGTAGCCAATGATACGGGTCGTATATCCTTCTTAGGACAGTTTATAGATTATGTTTCTAATACAAGTAGTGTTACTGTTGTTGTCGATGAGACGAGATGTCCTTGTGATGATCCGGTAATAACTTCATTGACAGGAGGTGATATATCTTGTACTCAATCAAGTGTATCACTTAATGTGACGAGTGATGGAGCATTTGTTGAATGGACTGGGCCTAATGGTTATGCTGAAACAGGTAGCTCTGTTGAAGTCAATATACCTGGGCGATACACCGTGACTGTATTTAGTGAAGACAGGCAATGTTCGACGACGAGAGATATCGTTGTAAACGATACACGATATTCTGTTGATCTTGATGCTTCTGCAACTGTCGCGGGATGTACAGTGAATAATGGAACAGCGACAGTTACTCCACTTACCGGAGAGTCTCCATATACGTATGAATGGAGCAATGGATCTTCTGATAAGACCATCCGCAATCTTGCACCTGGACAGTACATTGTCGAAGTTACAGATGCCAATGGTTGTACAGGGAATGCTTCAGTAACTGTAGAAAGAATGAGTTCTGAACTTGATCTGGATATCGTATCTAAAGAAGATGCTACTTGTGCTCTTGGAAATGTTGGAAGAGCTATGGTAGAGGTTTCTGGTGGCAAACTTCCATATACTTACTTATGGAGTGATGGACAGACTACGCAGGTAGCTATCAATTTGGCCAAGGGAACCTACACAGTTAAAGTGACAGATGCCAATGGATGTACGGAGGATATTGATGTTGTCATAGGAGAAATTGACGATTGTCAAGGATGTATAGGAGATTTCGTTTGGGAGGATATGAATGGCAATGGCATACAGGAATCGGGAGAGCCCGGCATCGCAAATGTAGATGTCCGACTCTTGACAGAGGAAGGTGCAATGATCGAGGAGGTTCAAACTAACGGAGATGGTTTGTATCAATTTGACAATGTACCTCGTGGACGATATATTGTAGAGTTCCAGCCTAAAGTTGAGTTTATTGCAACTCTGCCTGTCAGAGGAGATGATAGATCAAAAGATAGCGATATTGATATCTCAACATATCAGACTACCGTCATTACTATTGACGATAATGATTGTAGGGATGATATAGATGCAGGATTCTATAGAAACACTTCTGTTGGAGACTTTGTCTGGTTGGATATCAATTGTGACGGTATTCAAGATGCTGGAGAGCCGGGAGTAGAAGGTGTTAGAATAGAGTTGGTTTCTCAAGAGGGCGATTTGATGGCTTCCACATATACAGATGAATTCGGTAGATATGAGTTCGTTAATTTGCCTGTTGGATTATATGCGCTACAATTTGTCCTTCCTGATGGATATACATTTGGATTGCAGGATCAAGGAGATGACGATTCGTTGGATAGTGATGTAGATTCTACCGGTTTGACGGAAGTATTCACTCTGACCAGTAATATGCGTGATTTATCAAGAGATGCAGCTCTAAAAGGATATGTAGATCTTGAAGTAGATAAGCAAGTTAGTCAGGCTGTAGTTATGGGTGGTGATACGGTAGGATTTACAGTTACTGTTACAAACCTTGGTAACGCACCTGCAACAATGGTATCACTTCGCGATGAAATACCTAATGGGTATGTTGAAATATTGAATGTATCTGGAGGTGGAATCGTGACCGGTTCAGAAGCAATAGATTGGACAGATAAGACGATAGGTGTTGGTGAGGTCATTACCTTTACGTATCAATTAGTTGTTGCAAATTCGGGATTGGAGTCATTGAACTTCAAGAATGTGGTTCAAGTGACCAGTGCCCTACAGAAGGATATTGATTCAGAACCAAACAATGATGATGGAGATCAAAGTGAAGATGATGAAGATGCTGTAGAGGTATCTGTATCCATCTGCGACTTTACTGTAGAAGTGTCCAGTACACCTGCGATCTGTACTTCTGAAAATGGTACTGCTTCGGTTGATCCGATAGGGGGAATTGCTCCATACACATATCTATGGAATACCGGAGATAATGGAGCTTCCATATCCGGAGTTGGTGCAGGAACCTATACTGTGATGATTACAGACGCAGAAGGATGTATGATGGAGGCGAGTGTAGAGGTTGGACATATCGTGTCAGATTTTGAAGTTGATCTTGTGATTGTCGATGCCAATTGTGAGGATCGAGGAGGATCGATTAGAGCAGAATTGGCCGGAGGTCTTGCTCCATATAGATTTGAGTGGAGTAACGGGGGTATTGATCAAAGTATCAATGATCTTAGTGCAGGTGTATATGCTGTCAAGGTTACAGATGCCAATGGATGTGTTGCAACGGCACAAGGTGTTGTAGGAGCGACTCCGGATGAACTCTGTAATGAGCCTATTGATCTCGAGTTGATTAAGCGTGTGAACAATTCAGTTCCAATGCCTGGTGATACCGTCAACTACTTGTTGACAGTATTTAACAACAGCAATACAGATGCTACCGGAGTGACCTTGGTTGATTATGTTCCAGACGGATTTGAGATTATCGAAAGCACAGTTGATTTTGATGGTGTTGTCAGCAATATCAATACGATAACCTGGGCGACATTTGATGTACCGGCTCTTGATTTGCAGAGATTTAGTTTCAGAGCGATTGTTCTAATGCCTGACGGAGAAAGAACCTATAAGAATGTAGCTGAAATCACTACTGCGGATCAGGAAGATGTGGATTCTACACCAAACAATGATGATGGAGATCAAAGTGAGGATGATGAAGATTCTGTCACTGCAATGCCGGAAATGGCGGATGTGGCAATTCATAAAACCATCAACAATCTGACGCCGGGAGTGAGAGAGGTAGTTGTGTTTACCATTAGAGTAACCAATGAGGGTACAACGCCATTGACACGGGTAGAAGTGACGGATTACTTGCCAATAGAGACTTGCACTAACTTTAGCAATATCTCAAACGGTGGAATCTTCCTTCTCGATAGGATTATTTGGACGGATATTAATTTAGAGCCTGGAGAAAGTCTTGATTTGACATTCAACGCCACGATTGCATCAAGTTCATTGAATATGACAGTGATAAATCGAGCGGAAGTGACAGATATGGATCAGACAGATGTGGATTCTGCTCCAAACAATGATGACGGAGATCAAAGTGAAGATGATGAATCAGCTGTCTCAGCTGTTGTAGGTCAATACACTGCAGATCTAGAACTCATGAAGGATGTGGATAAAATGATCGCTGCACCTGGAGATATTGTTGAATTTAGTATTACGTTGATCAATCAGGGTCCGGGTATCGCTTACGGCGTAAGTGTAGAAGATATCCTTCCTGATGGATATGCTGATATTGAAGGTATTTCACATGATGGCAATATCTTCCAGGATAGAATTGTATGGTTCGTCAGTGAGCTTCCGGTTGACTCCATGGTTACTTTTACTTTCAGTGCTCGTGTTGTACACTTCCCTGATCGTATATGTGATTATGTCAATGTAGCTCAGGTTTCTAATAGCTACACAAATGATCCAGATGCAACAGCCAACAACTACGAGGAAGGAAGAGATTTGGAGGATGATGAGGATACGGCTGATGTGATCGTGGATTATGGTTTGGGTGTATGTGCAGAGGTAAACACTGCAGTACTCTTGTCAGGTCCTTATGATGAAGAGACAGGACTTATGAATACTACATTAAACAGAATCGGATACTTACCGGGTCAGAAACCACGTACGGCATTTGGAGTCTTTACGGAAGCAGGACAGCCATATGATGCTGAACCATGGTTATATAATGGCACCGAGGGTGATGCGTTTATGTTTGACAATACTGCGGATAGTACCAACGGATATTATCCAACAACAGTAGTGGATTGGGTATATGTGAGCCTGCGTTCTGATGTAAGTCCAGCCTCGACAGTATGTAGAGCTGCGGGATTGTTGCACAGTGATGGACGCATTGAGTTTGTGGAAGGGTTTGACTGCTGTAGTATTGATCCTAATGAGGATTACTACATCGTGATCGAACACAGAAACCACCTCCTTGTGATGTCGCATGTTCAAGTACCTGTTGTAGATGGTGTCATCAGTTATGATTTTAGAGCTCATAATTCTTGGATCGATCTATTTGGATTTGGTCAGCAGCAAGTGGCTCCTGGAGTATATGCAATGTATGCCGGCAACGGTGAGCAGAAGAAATCTGAATTTGATGCCAAGGATATTAATCCAAATGACTTGAGTCAGTGGCTCAGAGAAAACGGTAAGACGAGTAGTTACTTCTTAAGTGACTTTAACTTATCCGGTGACGTTAACGTAACTGATAAGAGTCTCTTCTTGCGTAACAATGGTATTTTCTCCGATGTGCCGCGTTGATAAGTAGAGCCTTACAACTTAATGGATATAGAAGGGGTGTTATTCGAAAGAATGACACCCCATTTTTTATGCATATCTACGGAGTATGGCATCTAAATAATGTGAGATTACCGAAATAACTGTATATGAAAAGCATGCTGAAATTGTCCTTGATAACCTTAACTTTCTTTTTTGTCGTTTCAACACACTTAAGTAGTCAAATACCCTTCAACGATGTAGTACAGACTTTGACAAAAGGAGAAGTGTATGGAGATTATTGTGGCATCGCAGCGGAGCAACCACCTCTTAGAATCTCTATTGAGGAATTGATCAAAAATGAAAACATCGAGGCGATCCGGAGTTGGTTGGACAGTCCAAGTTGGGTACATCAAACTTATGCTGCCGAAGCCTTAATTAGACTTTCAAATAAAGATATTCAACTTACTGAAGATGAGGTGATTAAGATCAATGAGTTAAAGCTTAGTACCTTAAAAATTTCCGCTTGCAAAGGATGTATGTATGGAGATGTGACTATAGCGAAAGCTCTAGAAAATTTTGATCTGTAAAATGTGAAATATGTTGTGATAGGCAATGAAACGTCTATATAGTATCATAGAGCCGTAAAAATCAGAAATTCTCGTGTGTAAGAATAATTTTTCTATCATCTTTGCAAGATATGATAGACAATAATAGTGTAGTTGATATATTGAGAAAAGTCAAGGACCCCAATACGGGTATGGATTTGATTTCGGCTCGTAGAGTTAAGGATTTGAAAATCACAGATCAACAGATCATGTTTACCCTTGATGTTGGAGATTTGAATCAGGATGCGAAGTTTGCAATAAATGCAGAATGCTACAATCTGCTAAAAGAGGCATTTAAAGGTGCCGAGGTACACATTCATTTTGCGGCTTCCGATGGTGCACCCAAAACAGTTCTTCCTCAAGTAAATCAAATCGTCGCTATTGGCTCGGGCAAGGGAGGTGTAGGTAAGTCAACAATCTCTGTAAATATGGCTATGGCACTTCGAGATCAGGGATATAAGGTGGGGATCATGGATGCGGATTTATACGGACCTTCGATACCAACAATGTTGGATCTACTCGGCAAAAAGCCTAAAGTACAGACGGTATTTGGCAAACCTAAGCTTGTACCTTTAGAGCAATATGGAATCCATGTGATGTCCATTGGTTTTATTATTGATCCGGAGCAAGCAGTGGTTTTAAGGGGTCCTCGATTGGCTGGAGTAATCAAACAATTTGTCAATGATTGTATCTGGCCGGAACTAGATTTTCTTATTATAGATTTGCCTCCGGGCACAGGAGATATACAGTTGACATTAGTACAAAGTATTCCCATCACGGGAGCAGTGGTCGTCACAACACCTCAAAAAGTGGCAGTAGCGGATGCTATAAAAGCGACGAATATGTTTACTCTAGAGAACATCAATGTTCCAATATTGGGTATTGTGGAGAATATGTCGTGGTTTACTCCTAGGGAGTTGCCAGAAAACAAGTATTTCATATTTGGGGAGGGTGGAGGTCAACAGTTGGCCGAGAAATACAAAACAGTTGTATTGGGTCAAGTGCCTTTGGTGCAAGCTGTTCGCGAGGGAGGAGATACGGGTCAACCCATTGGCCATTCCGGTGATCCTGTTTTGGCCAATTTATTTGATCAGATGGCGTACAAACTTGTAGAACAAGTCAATCTCCGGAATGAACTCTATGAACCTACCAAAGTAGTCCAAATCACGAGATAGGGATGCAGCGTAGTGATATTACAGCTCTGATCAGAGAGAAGCAGACGGTTTTGTGCGTTGGACTGGATACAGATATAGAGAGAATACCCGATTTTCTTAAGCAGAATTATGACCGTCCCGTTGTGGAGTTCAATCGACGAATAATTGAAGCGACGCGTCCATATTGTGTCGCATACAAGTTCAATATAGCCTTTTATGAAGCCCGCGGTGTGAGTGGTTGGCAAGATTTGGGAGATAGTCTGACTCTAGTGCCGGAGGGTTTTTTTACGATAGCGGATGCTAAAAGGGGAGATATAGGCAACACTTCTGCACTCTATGCGCGAACCTTTTTTGATACCTATAATTTTGATTCCATAACAGTATCCCCTTATATGGGCAGTGATTCTCTTGAGCCTTTTTATGGCTATACTGACAAATGGGTGATTATACTGGGGCTCACCTCCAACAGAGGAAGTGAAGACGTGCAGATGCAACGACTTGCCAATGGTGGATATGTCTATGAGGAGACGATACGGCGAGCGGCTGCGTATGGAGATGTTGACAACACGATGTTTGTTGTAGGAGCAACCAAGTCCTCTTATATTCAACGGATTCGGGAGATTATACCGGATCACTTCCTCTTGATGCCGGGGATAGGTAAGCAAGGTGGAGATTTGCAAGCTGTGATGAGTGATGGTCTCAATGATCATTATGGGTTGTTGATTAACTCTAGTAGAGGTATCATATACGCCGGAACCGGACTTAATTTTGATCGTGCAGCTGCGGATGTGTGTAAGACATTGAAGGAAGAGATGCAGATCTCTATATATAGAGTCGATAAGTGAGTGAAATTTGGGAATTTACAGACAGAATGTTGACATTGTTTTTGGAAGAATTATATATTTGCGTGCCTTTAAGAAGAAAGCGCTCTAAACCGAATTTTTTCGGCCCGTTCGTCTAGGGGTTAGGACGCCAGGTTTTCATCCTGGTAGCAGGGGTTCGATTCCCCTACGGGCTGCAGCAACACCCTTTAAGTTATTGACTTAGAGGGTGTTTTGTTTTACGACGGAGGATTGTTGCTCTCTCAAAAAGACGAGTAGAGCCCTATTGAAGCGGATTATGAAAATGTGTATATAGGATAGTACCAATACTATGGAAGATGTAACATCGCCGCTCTCTAATCAGAGCCTATTGAGTAGGAAGGATCAGAGCCCATGTCGATTACAAAAGGTTATCATATTTTCATATCAGAAAATAAGAGGAGTTTTTGCGTTGTTCTTCTATTTCTTATATCGCCTCTATTGTTATACATTTGCGATGATTTTGGGCCGCGTAGTTCAACTGGATAGAATATCGGATTTCGGCTCCGAGGGTTGGGGGTTCGAATCCTCCCGCGGTCACTGAATACGCTCCTTGAATGCCATTCTGTGGCGGAGATAAATGATGTGAGGAGCATCTTGACAATAACAGACTGTTGAGGTGCTCTTTTTTGTTTAGAGGTGCTCTACTCAGTCCTTTACAAACTGTACGATTGCAGGTATCAAATCCGGATGCAATGGGAGATCCGCATTTTTGTAGGTGGCAAGATTTTTTACTCGATCAGGAGGGCCTCGTTTCAAGATATGGTTCATGCCATCTATGACTTGCATTGTGCTATGAGCGCTCGCTTGATGTAGCCGCATGGCATCTTGGACGTCAACTTGTAAATCTGTATTTCCTTGCAGGATCAGTATAGGTTTGTGCAGGTGTGCAATTTCTTCAGGAGGGTCATATTTGATCCAAGAGATGAGATAGGGTTGAATACTGGGTCTAAAAAGTGACAATAGAAAGGGATGAACTTCAGAAGTGGTATCCCCATGTTCGAGAATTGTGAGGACTGTATCGACGTAGGGTAGGAGTTTAGGATACTGACTGCCGATTTGGTTTCGGATGACCTCACCGGCAGGCATTCCTGGCCCGGCCAGGGAGATAAATTTGTCGATGAGCGTATCTTTGGCGGCGAGCATTCCTATTGTAGAACCTTCACTGTGTCCCAATATAGTGATGGACTTCCAAGGTTGACGAGATATAGATTGAGTCCACTGTAGTACATCTATGACATTGTCTTCAAATCTCATATCTTCTTCTCTAAGATTATCTATATGACTTTGCCCGATCCCACGCTTATCAGTCCTAAGGGTGGCAATACCATGAGATGCAAGTCCTTCGGCGAGCATTTTCAAGGAGTTGTTGGTCATAAGGGGATTGTTACCATTCCGATCTGTAGGCCCCGATCCTGCTATAAAAAGGACAATAGGAATGGGTTGATCGTGATCCGGAACAAGTAGTGTCCCTTGGAGGTGTCCCTCCAGACAGGGTATCTGTACGATTTCCTCAGATTGAGCCTGTAAGGATGTTCCGGTGGGACATACCAACGAGATCCCGCACAAAATCATAATGTATAGCAGGAATTTTACAGCCATAGAATGCAATTTGGGTCAATAGGAGTGATTTATAACACCTTTATTTTATGAGTCTATCCCAACAGTGTCTCTTGCTGAACCAAAGGGAGGGTATATCGACGTTTGCCCGTGGCCTTGTAAATCGCATTCATCAGAGCTGCTCCAATAGGTGGTAGTGACGGCTCACCCAATCCTGTGGGGTCAATACCGTTATCGACAAAAAAGATATCGATTTGATCGGGTGCTTCTTTATGTCTAATCAAGCGATATTGATGGAAGTTGTTTTGCTCAGGCGAACCATTCTCAAAGGTGAGAGCACTAAAAAGTGTGTGTCCGATACCATCTACGATACCTCCTTCGATTTGGTTTCTTGCCCCTTCAGGATTGACAACGATACCGCAATCTACGGCACAATACACTTTTTTAACTTTTGGGAGCTTGTTTTGTATTTCAACATCAAGCACTTGAGCGACGTAAGAATTATGACAATAGTAGGCTGATACACCTCTTCCGATACCGGGTTTTGGTGTGTCCCAGTTAGATTTTTCTTTGACTAACTTGAGGACTCCCGCATATCGTTGTGGATCATAGTCATTGTTGGATCCAACGGGATTATTAATGACTCTATCAAAAAGTTCTAAGCGAAAATCTATTGGATCCTTGCCTGCTGCTTCGGCGACCTCATCTAAAAAAGCCTGTTCGGCGATGGCAATAAAATTGGATCTCGGTGCACGCCAAGCTCCGGTTGAAATATTGGAATCTTGCGTGAGATTTTCTGCAAGATAATGATCTACCGCTCCGGCGGGAAATCTATTGGCAAATACGGGGCTACCATGGATACCTACTCCTTTGACATGGAAGGCCAGGAGATTGCCTTGCGCATCTAGTCCAGCTCTATAGGTCACTTTGTACGCCGGTCGGTAAGTACCTTGTGTCATATCATCTTCTCTTGTGTAAATGAGTTTGACAGGAGCTTTCATGCGCTGCGAGATGACTGCTGCCTCTACTGCAAAATTGCCATACAGCCTTCTACCGAATCCACCACCCATGCGCGTCATCATGATTGAGATTTTATCTTCAGGAAGATCTAATACCGAAGACAATGTCATACGGAGATACTCCGGAGTCTGTATCGGACCTTCGACTGCAGCGTTGTCTTGTGTGACACGGGCAAAGAAGTTCATAGGCTCCAAGGTGTTGTGTGCTAAAAAAGGAGCGTTGTATGTCTTCTCTATAATCTTGGCAGCTTTATTAAAAGCTCCTATGGGATCGCCATCCAATCTCGCTGGAGTATCCGGTGTTTGAGACACCAAAGTGGACATCGCTTCATCATGTTTTAGGGTACTTTCGGCCTCAGAATCCTGCACCCAACGGATTTTTAGTTTTTTCTTTGCTTTCAGAACTTGCCACGTCGAAGTACCGACGATTGCTATTAATTCAGGAAAGGCATTGGTATCTGTCCATTGTTTTTGGGTGCCTTCGGGCAAACTATTGAAGGCAAATACATCACGTATGCCGGGCATTTTTAGAGATTCTGACGCATCAAAGGATTGGAGCTTCATGCCAAATGCCGGTGGATGTTCGATCATGGCGATGAGCATTCCTTCTTTTTTGAGATCCAATCCAAAGAGGGGCTTGCCTTGTACGATACTGAATCGATCTACATTGCGGGTATCTCTCCCGATGATTTTGAAATCTTTAGGTTCTTTGAGAGTCACTTCTTCGGGTATCTCTATGTCTAATGCAGCACTGGCTATGTCACCATAACCCATCGAATTTCCTGAAGACTGATGATAAATGACGCCCTTGTCGGTGGTCAAATCGGAACTTGGGACATTCCACTTTTTGGCTGCAGCTTCTACCAACATTTGCCTGGCAGTAGCCCCAGCTTTGCGCAACATATGCCAACCGAATCGAATCGACTGACTTCCTCCTGCCAATTGGCGTTTGTACAGATCCGTATCCAATTTGGCTTGTTGTACAATCACCTTATCCCAATCTGCATCGAGCTCTTCAGCGACGATCATGGGCATTGATGTTTTGACATTTTGCCCGATTTCGGGATTTGGAGACATAATGGTGATGATTCCATTGCTTCCGATTTTGAGATAGCCATTTAAAGTATTCCAAGCATCGGGTATAGTGATATCCGGTGCTATGAAGGAGGGGAGTCGTGGTTCGGATTGACATCCCAATATTTGAAATCCAAACAAGATACCGCCTCCTGTGGCAGCGCTTACCTTTAGAAAGGATCTTCTATTATGTGTTTTGTTTGTATTCATTGTGTTGGATCTAAGACATGAAGTATTAAGTATTTTTTGCTGCGGTCTTCACGGCGGCACGTATGCGTGTATAGGTTCCGCATCTACAGATATTGCCGTTCATGGCTTCTGCAATTTGGTCGTCACTCGGATTGCGATTGTCCTTGACAAATGCAGCGGCAGTCATGATCTGTCCGGACTGACAATATCCGCATTGGGGTACATCGTGTTCGATCCAAGCTTGCTGGACAGGATGACTGGCATCATCAGAAAGACCTTCAATTGTTGTTATTTTTTGATCTCCGATTGTAGCAATGGGAGTAATACAGGATCGTATGGCTCGGCCGTCAATATGCACCGTACAGGCTCCGCATTGAGCGATGCCGCAACCATATTTAGTTCCTACCAGATTGAGATGGTCTCTGAGTACCCAAAGGAGGGGAGTATCTTCATCGACATCTATTTGATGATTTTGTTCATTGACATTGATGTTGTATTGCGCCATAGCTTATTGAGTAAAGGATGGTTACTATTCAGGTAGGCGTCATTTTGGCTAAAAAAAGCACTTTCCCCGTCATATTTCCGCTATTTTTTTCGCCGTAGCGCTGCTATGCCTCAAAAAATAAGCGTCATCTGACGAAAAAATTGCCTTTTTTTATCTCAAAAGCACCCCTCCTGAATAGTAACAAAGGATGAATGAAGTTCTAAATTTACAACTTCGGCGACAAATCTGCTGTTTTTTTTTAGAGGTACTTGATTTGGGCGGTTTTGCGATCGGGTTATTTATACATGCCAAGTGCTGAATTGATAAAATCATTATCATTTTATCAGATAAAGTCATTGATAGAATGATATGAGGAGAAATGATTTCTTGTTATTCTTGACTGTCCGTACTATTTGGCTTATTTTTTGATTTATATAAATGTTCATAAAACGTGTCAACAATGAGAAGGATAGTATGCTGTTTAATTATGATAGTCCTATCTACAATCTTGATGGGATTTCGTTCTAACCAACCCTTCAAGGCGATTGTATTGATCAATGGAGATGCCTATTTGGTAGATTTGGAAGAGGATGGAACGATTGCCGCGATGTATCAGAAAATTGAAAACTATTTTACTACACGAGAATCTCATGGCTCGATATTGGCACGTCTGACGCGGGGAGAGCGATCGAGTAGTGGTAGCATAGTATTTTATGAAAAAGAGATTGAACCGGAGGTATCCTTTAGCAATGAGAACAAGTTGCCGATCAGGAGTGGCAACTCGCAATACATAGGATTTAGTCCCTTTCGTGCCCTACTTCAGACCGAGGCAGTCAATCAAATTCGTCGCATTGCCAAGGAGTATGGTCGAGGCAAGATATCCGGAATTCACATATATTCGTACCACAACGATACATATCGAGCTAGAGCTTTGGCGCGCAATCGTAGCCAAGCGATCAAGGATTTATTGAGTGCCTTTGGTGTTCCCGGACACATTATCGGTCAGGAGATAACGATTGTACAATCAGGGGGTAAAACGGATTTTGTCCGGATCGAACTATAAAACATTGAGCATATTGATGATTGCGATATTACTTTGATGGTGTTGCTCGAGGTATTGTCGATATGCTTTTGTTTTGTTGTTTTGATAGATTGTTGAGTTGAATTTATGCAGGATCTCTATGAGATCGTTGTTGGGAGTTATAACCATAATCGCGTCGTTATGGACGAGGTATTGCGCTTCCGCAAATTTGTGATATTGAGTGCCTATAGCGATGTTGCACTTGTGTACTACGGCTTCGATGATATTGTGAATGCCCGAGTCCCAACCACCTCCTATGATGGCGTATTCTGCATATCGGTAAGCACAATTGAGGATACCATACTGATCCAAAAGAAGTAAATTTTTAAAGCCCGATTGTGGCTCTGTATCAGTATAAGAGTGGTAAGGTATCTCGTGCTTTTGCAAATGAGCCTTTGTCCAATCAAGATCCTTGGTGCTATGTGGAGCGATGATGATTTTAATGCCCTGAGCCATTAGATCTGTACAATATTGTGTCAACCACTTGATATCTTTTCGGTGACCGCTTCCCAAGATGAGTAGTTTCTTGTCAGCTTTAAATTCTTTGATTGACTTCAGAGGGACACAGTCTTTAGATTTATCAATGATGCGTTTTATCCTGGGGTCTCCATTGATTTGTATGTTGGCGGATGGGATATAAGGCAGGAGCACGGATCTTGTACCTTGATCAATGACAAAGATGTATTTGGCCTTTTGTATCAATGGAGTGATACACCTCAAGTATATTTTGGAATACCAGTGAGTCAGGGAGAAACTACTCCCTATAAATACAAAAGGGGTATGATTTTGGATCAGATGACGCAGCATATTGGGCCACACCATGTTAGAGGATATCAATACCATGGAGATGTTCCTTGGCGTAAGAAACGAGCGTACTTCGCGGGTGTGGTCAAGGGGTAGATAGGAAATATTGATAGAACTATCGGTTCTATCTTGGTGCGCATGGGAATATCCGGAAGGGGAGAAAAATGCTATTTCTACATTGATGTCTTCATTTTGGCTATAGTAATGAGCTAGTATGGCGATTCGTTCATATTCTCCTGCGGAAGAACAAAGAAAGAGAAGGATGGGTTTGTCTTTGGGC
>JAJRXG010000087.1 GCA_024276375.1 Bacteroidota bacterium
GTTTGAGATTGTGGAAGTTTACCAAATCCCCCGTTCCACAAATATTGATTATAGTACCGACCCGCGAATTGGTGGCTCAAGTAGTTGGGGCGGTCGAGAGTCTTACTACATACATGAATACTGTAGTGGTAGGAGTCTATGGAGGCACCAATATAGGTCCGCAGAAAGCACAGATTCAAGCAGGTGTTGACATCGTAGTGGGCACTCCGGGCAGGTTGGTTGATTTGTTGTTGGATGGGGTGCTCAAACCTAAGAAACTACAACGGCTGATCATTGATGAAGTAGATGAAATGCTGCATTTGGGATTTAGAACTCAGTTGAAGAGCATCTTGGACTTTCTTCCCCGGCGTCGTCAGAATCTTATGTTTTCCGCAACGATGCCCATAGAAGTAGAGGCGGTGATAGATGCTTTTACGGATTATTATCAGAAAATCGAAGCGGCACCTTCCGGGGCGCCTTTGGAAAATATAAATCAACTCCTGTACAAGGTGCCCAACTTCAATACCAAAGTCAATCTCCTGTTGTTCCTCCTGAAGGAAGAACAACCAATGGAAAAAGTGTTGATCTTTGTCAAGACAAAAAAGATGGCAGATGTACTGTATGCATCTGTAGGTGAAGTGATCAACGGTGGTGTCGGAATCATTCATTCATCCAAGTCTCAGAACAATAGATTTAAGGCAGTAGGCGATTTTGAAAGTGGCCTCATTCGCATTCTCATCGCTACGGATATCATAGCAAGAGGGTTAGACATTGCCGATGTATCGCATGTTGTGAATTTTGATCTACCTGAGGTGGCGGAGCAGTATATACACAGGATAGGGCGAACTGGTAGAGCTGAGCGTATCGGGGAGGCTATCTCATTTGTGACACCCGAGGAGTACAAGCATGTTGGAGGTATTGAATCATTGATGAAACATTCTATTGGTGAGTGGCCATTGCCGGAAGAAGTCACTGTATCTGAAGAATTGATTGCCTTGGAGATGCCTGTAGAACATGTTCCTTTTAACAACCACAAGATGAAGGCTCATGAACCCTCAGGTGCAGCTTTTCACGAGAAGTTGGATAAAAACAAAAAAGTAAATAAGAAAATTCGACGTGCCGAGGCGATGAAAATAAAATATAAAAAACCCATCCGCAGAGGTTCAAAGCGAAAAAATAAAAAGTAGGTCTATGAGGCACTTTGTAATAGTCTTGTCGATATTGTCAGTTTTTGAGAAAGCAAGTTGTCAAGCTCGTGATTTTCTAAGTCGATCGTATCTGCATACCAGCATAAGTATTGTTACATCGATAGGTAAAGCAAAGGTTCTATATACATCAATTTTTGGGAGCAAACAAGTATTTGATACACCAAGGAAATACTACCTTTTAACTTATTATGTACAATGAATAAAAGGCTTCTTCGGTTTTTAAAACGCTACTTGATTGGGATGGTTTTATTCTTAATTATTTTAGCGACGTTGGACTATTTAGCGGTCAATGAGCGTAAAGTTCAATGGGATGAGGCACTAAAGGATGTAAAGTTAGAAAACCAGTTTGGAGAGCAGATGTCGATCCGTGATTTTAAGGGTCAAGTGCTATTGGTGGATTTTTGGTTTGCCGGATGTAAGCCTTGTCTTGAAGAGATGAAGCTATTTCCTAGTCTATTGGAGAAATACGATTCGAAATTGGCTATTATGAGTGTTTCTATTGAACCGTTAGATTATGTCAAAAGGTTGTTGGCAAACAAAACCGCACCATGGGATTTTTTAATTGGTGATAATCCTAATTGGAATTTTTGTGCGGATGACCGCAGTAGATCTGGTCTTGTACAACCATTGGGTGTTATTGAATATCCTACTTACTTGTTGTTTGATAAGGAAGGGACATATTTAGGTAAGCCAAGGAGCGGAGTCACTGCTGTGGAGTATGAGATCGGAGGGCTTTTAGATTTTGGAGTGTCAATTCTGAAGAAAGCACGTTATGATTATATTGGTATAGCTATGGGAGTTTACACATCATTCGTTCTTGTGATTTTGGTGCTTCAGGGATTGTTGTTTCTGTTGAAGAGGCAATTCAGATGACTTGATTGTATTTAAGAAATGAAATCAAAGTTTATGGATATAGTAGGAGATCAAGAATATAGTAGGGCAGAAATACTTGGGTTTCATTTGTATAAACTGATACTCAATTTTAAAAAAAAGCAGCATAGTACTGGAATGCGCGCATACTATAATTATAATGTATTAAATTTTAAAACCTAGCTCATGGGAATATATCATAAGTATATCATGCCTCACATCATACAATGTGTGTGTAGTATCAAGCCTACCATGCAGCAGCGCCGGAAGGTAATCCCTCGCGCCAAGGGCAGTGTCTTGGAGATAGGAGTGGGAACGGGGCTCAATCTGCCATTATATGATGGCGCAGTTGTACAACATATAGATGCCGTAGATCCGTCGTCAGACAATTGGAGAGTGCGCAAGGTGGATGAGAATTCGTTGCCTATGGATGTTAGGTTTATAGCGGCTTCTGCTGAGAACCTCCCATTAGATTCCAACTCATATGATACGGTCGTGATGACATATACGATGTGTTCTATCCCAGATATCCCATCAGCAATGGAGGAAATCCGGAGAGTACTAAAACCAAATGGAGAACTCATATTTTGTGAGCATGGCAAGGCTCCTGACAAATCCGTGTTGCGCATTCAAAATGCCATGAATCCTATGTGGCGACATTTTGGTGGTGGTTGCAATCTCAATCGGGATATCCCTGCTCTAATTAGAGAGAATGGTTTTAAACTTAAGGACTTGGATGCTGATTATATTGCAGGATGGCGACCACTGAGTTTCAACTATTGGGGAGGGGCTACGATGAAGTAAGAAAAGGCGCAATGCGCCTTTTTATTCATCTATAAGTTTTTATAAAAACCCAATACCGAGGTGACCCATTTGTCCGGATTTTCCAGTTGGGCGAAGTGTCCCATACCCTTCATGATCGTCAAAACACCGTTGGGGCAGAATTGTTTTTTCAGTCGGTATGCCATAGCTACAGGTGCGACTGCGTCATCGGCTCCCCAGCAAATATGTATAGGCAGAGAAGTTGACGCTAGCGCGGGCAGCCATCGTGCTCGTTCAAATCGTCTGCGATCTGATAAGTACCTTATCGTCAAGTACGTCTTGAGATTGCCATCTTTAAGCAGTAGTACCTGCCATAATTGTGCTATCTCCAACTCAGGCAGATTCTTGTTGCCATGTGCACTGATGACTTGATTGCGAAATATCTTATAAGACATTATCTTATTGAGGAGGTAACCGTATTTAGAGAGTAGTAGTTTTTGAATGATACGTAGTTTGGCCTCTTCGAGGATCATGCCACCATTGGTAAATGTGATGCTCTGCAATCCCTTGTCAAACCATGCGGGCATCAATCCATATGTATGCCTCGTAAGGAGTTCAGTTGCTACACTATCTCCCATGTCATGTGCGAGCAGGTGTCCTCCGGTGATATTGCAGTGCTGCCAAATTTGTAAGGCCAAGTCCGCTTGCTCCATCATAGAGTAGGTATATCCATTGATCGGTTTGTCACTCAATCCATATCCCAACATATCAAACAGTACAACATGATCAAAGTGTTGCAGCATACCATCTACAACTTGATGATAGGAGAACGAAGATTCCGGAAAGCCATGTAGCAGCAAGAGGGTTTTTTCGGGAGAGGCATTGGGGTCACCCTTCTGCAGTACAAAGACAGAATGATTCGAAGCTCCCAATGTGATGAGCTTACCTTGATCGAGCCAAGATTGAAGATTAGGTGACATAAGATGTATTAACTCAGATGGAATGTAAAAGGTAATCTTTTCTATTGGTTTTCTTTTTGAGCAAGTTTTAGTTTTTTTCTATTGTTGATTGATTCTACCAGCGTTTTTAGTTTGCTTCTTATCTCGGGGTTCCACCATATTTCAAGAGCCTCCCTGAGCGTATCTTCATTTTCTTCTTCAAGTTGATCCAACCAGACTTTGCGACATTTTAATTTGGTAGTTTTAAATATAGTCTCATCTGCTTGCAGATATTTGGTTATTTGTTGTTCAGCTTTGGCCAGAACCTCATCCAGTGGAACGACTTCATCCGCAAATCCTGATTCAAGTGCCTCATGGGGTCTGAGTAGCTTGCCTTCGAGTAGATACTTCGTCGCTTTGCCGTATCCCAACCAGAAGGCGTAACCATGAATGATATTGTCGGAGATTTGGATATCTACCGCGACTTCATTTAGGCCGATTCCGTAAACTTCACCTTCTGCCAAGATACGATAATCACAAGTTAGGGCGATGACAGCACCACCGGCAGGAGCATGCCCGGTTATCGCGGCTATCAATGGTTTGGAAAAGTGTGCTAACTCGATATACATAGTGCCGAATGCTCTGAAGAATTTTGCTATTTTCTCCTCATCATAGGAGTACAAGTCTATCAGATCCAATCCCACGCTAAAATATTTAGGTTTGCCTGTGATGATTACTCCGCGTACTTTGGGATCTGATTCCAGATCAGCTATTGTTGTTCTGAGTTCTTCTACCATCTCTAGATTGATGGCATTGGCTCGAGGGCCATTGAGTTGTATGATGGTATAGCTTTCTTTCTTTGTTATGATGAGTCTTTTCATATTGTGATGTTTCTGTCAGTGTGTTTATATTGATCATGGTCGATTGCGTCCGTATTGTTCGTGGCTAGACACCCATTCATCAGATGCAACGGCAGCACTCAGGGATAGTTCGCCACAGAGGACGACGCCGGCGATTATTTCAGCCAATTTCAATACTTTGTCGCGGCCATAACAATCCATCATTTCAAGACACTCACGTTGCGTGGGAAGTCCCGTTCCGCCTCCGTAGGTCGCTACAATCAATGAAGGTAGGGTGATGGAGTAGTAGTAGTCTCCACTGTCCAGTATTTCACCATAATAATAAGCACAAGAGGATTCCGCTACATTGGCAACATCCTGGCCTGTGGCGATAAACAGTGCAGTGATGCCATTGGGAGAGTGTGCACCATTGTTGATGGATCCGGATATCACAGAACCCATACCTGACAATCGGCGTAGATAGTACATCTTGCTTGGATTGATATGCAATACTTCTTCCATGAGTTGCTTGGGAAGAACGATTTCAGCAACTACCTTTTTACCGCGTGTGTGCAAGGCATTGAGATGGGAGTGCTTTTTGTCTGTATCGAGACCGGCAGCGAGGGAGAAGTGTTCGAGGCCCTCGATATTTTGTGATAGCATCCATGAGGTAGCGCGATGCGTTGCTTTGGTGACCATATTTTGTCCGGCGGCATCTCCCGTGGAGTAGTTGAATCTCAACCACCGCATCTTCCCGACGGGATATTGTTCGATATTGAGGAGTTTGCCGGATTGTGTAGTTTCTTCTGCCTTGAATTTAATTTTATCAAAATGCTGTATTACCCAATTGCCAAAATTTCGTGCCAACAACGCATTCTTAAATACAAATACAGGTGCCCTATTCATCGCATCGGCTATAACTGTAGTCCTTATACCTCCTGCCAGCCGCGCAATTTTCATGCCTCTGTTATAGCTTGCAACGAGGGTACCTTCTGTGGTCGCCATAGGAACATAAAAACCTCCATGGGCATGTTCGCCCTTCAATAGTAAGGGGCCTGCAAATCCAATCGGTACTTGTGCGACGCCAGCGAAATTTTCGATGTTTCCGGCTACTACCTTGGGGTCAAAAGAGAAATTGTCAATGTGTTCAAAATTCGATTGAGTGGCAGAAGTTACTAGATCGCGTCTTGCTTTGGCTTGTAGGCGCGTATAATCATCGTCTTTTGAATACGGGATTTTGGGGAGATTATGATCTTCTTCCATAAACATTGAAATTTGTTCAGATTGATATAGCTTCTCGAAGATATTCAATCACATAGACTGAAGAAAAAGAATAATAGGCGTTTTTTTCAGAACCCTTGTCGGGAGATACTTTTTGGTAGAGGATTTTGGGTGCTTTGTCGGGATATGAACAATCTTAGGAGCCCGTCTTGTTACATTTGGGTATATATTTCGTTAAGAAGTAAACTCCTTATTCATTCAATCAAAAATTTTAACATGCTACGCATCATCGTATCTTCTATTGTGTCATTAATAATGTGTTCTACACTCAATGGTCAAGGGACACAACTGCTTAGACAGCCGACCATTTCCAATGATTATATCGTGTTTGTCTATGCGAACGATCTATGGAAGGTGGCAAAGAAAGGTGGTGATGCTATTAGGTTGACGACGAATATAGGCTATGAAACAACTCCTCATTTTTCTCCCGATGAGCAATGGATCGCATTCACTGCTGAATATGATGGCAATATAGATGTCTATGTGATTCCATCTGTAGGAGGGGAACCTAAACGGATGACATGGCATCCAGGCGCAGATGTCGTACAGGGATGGACACCTGATGGAGCGATATTGTTTCGTTCGAGCAGGGAAGCGCATCCGACTCAGACTGCCAAGTTTTACACCGTATCGCTACTAGGTGGGATGCCTATAGCATGGGATATACCCCGAGCTGCGCATGGGGAGATATCACCTGATGGTAGATATACGGCGTACGTGCCGATGATGGCATGGGATCCGGAGTGGCGCAATTATCGCGGTGGTCAGGCGATGCCAATCTGGATAGTGGACAATACAACCAAAGACCTCATCCGAACTCCCCAACCTACTAAGGAGCGACACCTAGATCCCGTGTGGCTCGGGGAGAAGGTGTATTATCTCTCAGAAAGGGATCTGGCAAGCAATATCTGGATGTTTGATCCCCAGACCAAGGAGGAGCGACAGATTACATTTCACAAGCGATATGATGTCAAGAGTCTTGATGCAAGTACTACTGAGATTGTTTACGAACAAGGAGGGTATTTGCATTTGTTAGATCCCCTTTCGGGAAATACCCAACAGTTGAATATCAATGTAATAGGAGATATGAATTATGCTCGAATACGGTGGGAGTCGGTATCAGGAAGTGACTTGAGGAATGCTCATATATCACCTAATGGAAAGCGAGCCATATTTGAGTATAGAGGAGAGATTCTTTCTTTTCCCAAGGAACATGGTACGTGGCGTAATCTGACCAACTCTCCGGGTACGGCGGATCGATTTCCCATTTGGTCACCTAAAGGGGATCGAGTAGCGTGGTTTTCTGATGAAAGCGGAGAATACCAATTGCAAATAGCTGATCAGAAAGGAGAGATACAGAAAAAAATCGCACTGCCAAATCCTACCTTTTACTTCACACCGGACTGGTCACCCGATGGCAAGCACATCGCTTATACAGATACAGATTATAATATCTGGATTGTCAATATAGAGACTGCAAATACACAAAAAGTAGATGCAGATCGATATGCACATCCCAACCGATCCATGAATCCTGTTTGGTCTCCCGATAGTAAGTGGATCGCTTATGCTCGCCGATTGGAAACTCAATTTAGCGCGGCATTTGCATATCATATCGATACCCATGAAAAAATTCAATTGACCGATGGAATGGCGGATGTCATGACACCTGTATGGGATCAGAGCGGAAAGTATCTCTACTTTTTAGCAAGCACTGATTATGGTCTGAAGACGGGATGGTTGGATATGAGCTCATATGATCCAGATGTAAGTAGGAGTCTATATTGTCTGCTGTTGAGCGATGAGGAGCAGACACCATTAGAACTCAAAAGTGATGAAGAAGAGGTAAAAAAAGCTGATGATAAAGATGAAGATTCAAAGGAAGAAGGGCAAGCAGTCCAAAAATCTCAACCAACTAAGAATGCAAAGAAGCAAGAGAATGTCAAGGAGGAAAGTGAAAGCGACTCCTTGAATATCAAAATAAATAAAGAAGGACTCTCTAAAAGAATAGTGGCCATAGATATCCCCAGTAGAAACTATATAGGGCTACTGAAAGGACCGGAGAACACTGTATTTATTCTCGAATCTATACCGCATCAGCAAGGAGCAGATATCCTGAAGTATGATCTAAAGAAATTAGAAAAGAAGGCCTTTGTCTCTGATGTTACCGATGCTGTAACGAGTTGGGACGGCAATCAGATTTTGTTTCAGAAAGGAGGTGGTTGGAAGCTTGTATCTGCCGCTAGTGTACCCAGTGGCAGTGAGGATGCATTGGCGATGAATGCCAAAATAAAAATAGATCCTCAAGCAGAATATCAGCAGATATTTAAGGAAGGGTGGAGGTTCATGCGAGACTTCCTTTACGTGGATAATGTTCATGGAGCACCTTGGGATGACATATATGCATGGTATGCACCTTGGATCGACCATGTGCGTCACCGTAGAGATCTCAATTATGTCGTAGATATCATGAGTGGAGAAGTATCCATTGGGCATTCATTTGTCTATGGAGGTGACATGCCTGATGTTGATCACATTCCTGTTGGACTTCTTGGCTGTGATTTCCAAGAAGAAGGGGGATTTTATCAATTTGGCAAGATCTTCACAGGAGAAAACTGGAACCCCAATCTGAGTGCGCCACTACACATACCAGGAGCTCAGTTGAATGAGGGAGACTACTTGCTAGCCGTCAATGGAGTAGAACTTGCAGCACCAACCAATCCGTATAGTCTGTTTGAACAGACGAGCGGAAGAATTACCGAGCTCACTGTCAATGACAAACCTACGATGAAGGGATCGAAGCAGATATTGGTCAAGCCGGTATCTTCGGATAGACTACTAAGAAGCTGGAACTGGGTCGAAGAGAATCGCCGCAAAGTAGATGAGTTGTCTGGAGGACAATTAGCATATGTCTATGTCCCCAATACGGGAGGGGGAGGATTCACCTACTTTAACAGGTATTATTTTGCTCAGCAAGATAAGCAGGGAGTTGTCATAGACGAGCGCAACAATGGAGGAGGATCAGCTGCCGATTATATGATAGATATTATGGGGAGAACCTTAATGGGATACTTTAACAGCAAATCTTATGATCGCAAGCCATGGACTACACCTATGGCAGGTATATGGGGTCCTAAGGTGATGATTATCAATGAGCGATCCGGTTCAGGAGGAGATCTATTGCCATATATGTTTAGAGTAAAGGAACTTGGTCCGTTGGTAGGTACAAGGACTTGGGGAGGATTGGTAGGAACTTGGGATACACCTAGATTTATCGATGGAGGAGGAATGGTGGCTCCGCGTGGAGGTTTTTTTGATTTGAACGGAGAGTGGGCAGTAGAAGGTGAAGGTGTGGCTCCGGATATAGAAGTGATTCAAGATCCTAAATCTGTGAGCTCAGGCCATGACCCACAATTGGAAGCGGCGGTCAATGAGGCGATGCGATTGCTCAAGGAATCTCCTGTTATACTCCAATCTGAACCAGCTCCACCGATACGATGGATGCGACCCGATGGATATAAGAATGATAGAGAGAAATAATGTTACTATTCTGGAGGGTGCTTTTGAGATAAAAAAAGGCAATATTTTCGTCAGATGACGCTTATTTTTTAAGGCATAGCAACGCTACGGCGAAAAAATAGCGGAAATATGACGGGAAAAGTGTTTTTTTAACCAAAATGACGCCTACCTGAATAGTAACGAAATAATTCAGTAGTGCGAATATTTAGATGTGCTGAAAAATAACTTATGAAGATTCCAGATAAGGATACAAAGCATCCATTAGAGCATTACGATAGGTTATGTTTTTTGAAAAATGTTATTTCTAACCCCAAGATCATCGTAGGGGACTATACGTATTATGACGATCATGAGGATGTGATGAACTTTGAGAAGAATGTTAAATACCTTTTTGACTTTATCGAGGACAAGCTGATCATCGGCAAGTTTTGTATGATTGCATCTGATGTGACCTTTATAATGAATGGAGCCAATCATCTTACACGATCAGTATCCTCGTATCCCTTTGCAATTTTCGGTAGGGATTGGGCGGATGCTATGGAAGGCAAATCCTATCCATCTAAAGGAGATACTAAGATAGGCAACGACGTATGGATCGGATATCGCGCCACGATTATGCCGGGGGTTGTTGTCGGTGATGGATCAATCATAGCATCCGATGCAGTAGTAACTAAAGACGTACCACCTTATTCGATTGTCGGAGGTAATCCGGTAGTTGTTATAAAAAAGAGGTTCTCCGAGGATCAAATCAAGGCATTACTCAAGATTCAGTGGTGGCATTGGGATATAGAGGAGATAACCAAGTATGTAACTTGGTTATCCGATGACCGTATAGATGCATTTATTGAAAATGTTACATCCTCCCGGAAGGTCAAGAAGGGGCAGTGAAAGGGCTTGTTATTTCAATTGTATAGATATTTAAAGAAATATCATCTTGGTGAGGACTACATAAACCAAGAATTTTCTTTCTAATTTCTTGGATTTTTTGAAATAAATCGATTCATTTTGTATTGGTTGTACGTTGTTTATGGATGTATAGTCAATGGATATTGTCGTGTGTCATGTCCAAACAATTAACTACTATTAAGTCTTAAGGTATGCTTACATTTACCTAATCCTTTGTCCTTTTCAATAAAAAATAAACTATGAAGTCATCTTTATACCTATTGTTGATATGCAGCATATGTCTAGCACCAATCTATGCTCAGGATCAACATCTTTCATTGCGTAATCCTGCTCTTAGCAGTGATGGAAGTCAGATAAGCTTTTCTTACCAAGGAGATATTTGGGTGGTTCCATCAGAGGGGGGACAAGCATCGCGGATTACCATTCATGAGGCGTATGAACACTCACCGCAGTGGAGTCCCGATAATAACAGGATTTTATTTATTTCCAACCGGTATGGCAATAATGATTTGTTTACCATTAGTCCTCAAGGTACAAATCTCAAACGTCTGACGTTTCATTCTGCCTCGGATAATGATGGAAGATGGATTGATAATAGTAGAATCCTGTTTAATACAAGACGCAGTTATGCTCAGGTAGAACGAGATCGGGAATTTTATATCATCGATGCCAAAGGCGGAACTCCTTATAGAGCTTATGATGCAATGGGATATGAGTCGGCTTGTTCTGCCGATGGCAAGACGTTGGCTTTTGTCAAAGGCCCTTGTAGAGAATCCCGTGAGGCCTATAGAGGCTCGGCTAATAGAGATATATGGACATACAGTCATAATACCAAACAATATGAGCAGTTAACAACTTTTGATGGCCAAGACACCGATCCGGATTGGGGGGCGGACAATGACTTATACTATCTATCTGCACAAAATGGAAAGTACAATATATACATGCAGCACATAGATCATATGGGCAAAACGTCGGGAGAAGCGCGTGCTATCACCTCATATGTAGATGAGGGTATTGAAACCTTGGATGTTTCTCACAATGGCAATGCACTTGTATTTATGAGAAAAGGGGATGTATATTTCAAAGATCTAAAAAACCAATCTGACCCTATAAAAGTCAACATCCAAGTGGGTATGGATTATCGTTTCGATCCACAAGAATATAAGAAATATACCAAGAATGCCAGCGAACTCTCATTGTCTCCCGATGAGGAGCAATTGGCCTTTGTTGTGGGTGGAGACGTGTTTGTAAAGAAGAACAATGAGGATCGCACTTATAGTATATCGCCCGCTCCACACCATGCCCGTGAGAAAAACATACAATGGCTTAATGATACAACTGTTGTGTTTTTGAGTGATCGGGATGGGGACTTTGACTTGTATAAGGTGATGGCCAAGAAGGGGGGTGATCTAATGCGTGCTTTTGAATGGCGGGTGACTCAGATATCTAACACCCCAGAGGACGAAGATTATTTTGAGATGTCCCCGGATCGAGACCAAATTGCCATCGTTTCAGTCAGTGGAAAGCTTTCTATCATAGATATTGATACTCTGGGACAACTTTCGGAATCTCGAATTATCATGGATTCATGGGCAGCTCCTGAGGATTTGAGTTGGAGTCCTGATGGCAAATGGGTAGCCTATAGTCAGGCGGACTTGGATTTTAATGATGAGATATTTATCCGTAGAGTTGATGGTAGTGGAAGTCCCATCAATGTATCGATGCATCCTCGAGGAGATAGCTATCCGGTGTGGAGCAAAGATGGAAGCAAGTTGGGGTTTTTGTCGATCCGCAACAATGGAGATACAGATATATGGTTTGCTTGGTTGAAAAAAGAAGATTGGCTACGTACTCAAGAGGATTGGGAAGATGTAGAGGATGAGAAAGATGAAAAAGAAGATGACAATGATAGCTTGCTCGTTGCCATTGACATAGACAATATTCACGAACGATTAGTCCA
>JAJRXG010000088.1 GCA_024276375.1 Bacteroidota bacterium
CTGCTTGGCAGTGATATCAATGGCCAATCAGAAGAAATCATCAAAGAGGCCTTAGAAGGAAAAAGAGTCGAAATCCTTATAGAAATGCCGGCTTCATCAGAAGGTATAGATATCTATGTAGATAAAGTAAAGAAGATTGATTTTGGCGATTATTCTAACCGTATTAAAAATAGCGGTGTAGCTCTTTATCCTGGCGATGTAGTAATGATCACTAAGATCAAGAAGAAATCCAAACATATAGAATTTCAGCTTGCCGGAGGCGGTTATGGCACCTTTGGGGATGACAACGATTATGTGATCGCTCTCCAGATTCCAAAATCTGCAAGAGAAGAAGAGTTGGAGGCTTTGCTAAATGACAACAAAAAAAATTCTGAAGAACGGAGCAAACTTGAGCGTGAGCTAAAAGATCTCCAGCGTGACAGAAGAATTGAGCAAGATAAGGCCAACAGAGAAGCCGAAATGCAGAGCGAGATAAAGAAGAGTCGGCTCCAAGAAAAGCGTCGTGGGGCAGGCTCTCGATTTAATATTAGATTTGATTATAAACTGGGTAGAGAAGAATTGACTGTAGCTCGTATAGAGGAAGCTCTCAAAGGTTATGTAAATTTTTATCCCGGTACATCGGATCAAGCGACGAGTAATCCCAACTTAGCCGTTAGTGAGCATAAAAAACAATTCGAAAAAGGGATATCCATGAAGGAGGCTCTGGGCATTATGGGCATCCCTACAAATCTAAGTACCAATACAGAATGTGGTTTAGAAAAAACAACGTGTACTTTTGAAAAAGTGAACCAGTTGGTTGAAGCTATATTTATTGAAAAAATTTTAGTGAAATATACGGTGTCTTCGAGATAAGAATATTACGACCAAGAGAATGGGTATTCCGGTAATAGTAATCATTGAGCCTACTCCGGAATCTCACTATTTTCACAAAATGAATTATTTTGGATGAAATTTATATTTTTCGAGATTCAGTGATACCTGAGTATCAGTTAATGGAGAAAAGTATAAAGGTCGCCTAAAGAAGCATTTTTGGTTTTGTGAGTTTTCGGAGTGGGCTCATCATTCTATTATGTTGATCATTGTATCAAGGTGGTAGTTTTATTCATTGGTTGATATCATATATACGGAACACCGGGTCTAGTATTTGGGCAGAAGTCATACTATTGTTCTTAAATTATTTTAAGCTGATACCTTACGCACTCACATCTTCTCCCCAAAAGCCAGATCTCCCGCATCACCCAAGCCGGGGACGATATAGGACTTGGAGTTTAATGTTGGATCTATCGCGGCACACCATAGATCAATCGTATCAAGATCGAGTTTCTCCTTCAACTTCTCAACGCCATCAGCACTTGCAATCACCGTAGCTATATGTACTTTTGATGGATTCCCTTTACCCAATAACGCAGCATATGATTGTACCAATGAATCTCCGGTAGCGATCATAGGATCGACGAGAATCAATGTTTTGCCGCTTAGATCAGGTGATGCAATATATTCAATCCGAATATCAAAGTCTTCCCCTTTGCTATAGTCTCTAAAAGCGGAAATAAACACATTCTCGGATCGATCAAAATAATTGAGAAACCCTCGGTGCAATGGAAGACCAGCTCTCAATATTGTACCCAAAACAATGCGATCTGCAATCACGGGTACCGCACATTGCCCCAACGGAGTTTGAATCTCTCGATCCTGATACTCTAGTGTTTTGCTGATCTCATATGCCATGATCTCCCCCACTCTTTCAAGATTCCTTCTGAATCTCATGGGATCTCTTTGTATTGATTGATCCCTCAATTCCAACATAAACGTATTCATCAGCGTATGTTGATCGGACAAGTTGATTATAGCCATCTATTTTTAATTTTTATGTTTGAAGCGGTTAACTGGAAATCACTTCCAGACTTCCTCTCTCATCTCTTTATAGCTTAATGTGTGTATTTATAGGAGTATGTTATTGCCCCTCCCTGAAAATCAGCTATTTTACGCCATGACTTGTCAATATAATTCAAGAAGTCCTTTGTCTTGTAAACCAATCACTTATACTACTTTTAATCTCCGCCGTTAAATCCCTTCGATATGAAATGTGAAAATACCTATATATTACTAAAATAATTGTAACTATTCAGCATCACTGTTTTTAGACAGTAAATAGGCATTTTTGTTCCTGTCGAAGCCATATTTTTTGCAACAGCATCGTTACGTAAGAAAAATCTGGCAAAGACAGGGGCAAAAAGGGCATTTTTTGGCAAAAACTTGTGGTTGCTGAATAGTTACAAATAATTAAATGTATTTTATTTTTCCCTTATTTCTGTTTCTAAACCAACTTGTTAATGCCGTAAAGTAAAATTAGCGATTGTGCAGTACGACTTATTCTAAACAATTGATTCTTATGAGATGAAATAATATTATGCTTTTAGATGACTTCATTGTAAAAAAGAGCGATATTGACAAGAAAATAGCCGAGTAATAGTGAACAAAGGGACTTTTAACCAAATTTAACGCAGGTTGTGTAGCCATTCCTCGTAAAATTTGACCAATGAATTATCTCGCTCACTTAAAACTTTCTCCTCCCAAGGATGATATTCTTATGGGCAACTATGTTGCGGATAGTGTACGGCCTTCGCAAATGTCTCATTGGAATGCAGATATGATACGAGGATACTATCTTCATCTATCTATAGATAGATATACGGATGCCCATCCGGCATTTGTACAAGCAAAAAAAAGGTTAAGAGAAAAGCATGGGAAATATGCACCTGTGGTGTTGGATATATTGAATGATCACTTACTAGCCCTACATTGGGAAGAATATCACGAGGAGCCTCTGATACGTTGGGCAGACCAAGTGTACAGGAGATTGGAACCATATCTTCAACATAATCTTCCTGACAAGGCTTGGCGGCTCATCGACGGATTGATTGAACATCGGTATTTAGAACATTATCAAACCAGGGATGGAATCTACGAAGTTCTCAGGCGTATGGATCAACGGGCAAGCTTTACTTCCTACTTTGCCGAAAGCGTCGAGCAGCTGTATGAAGATAAGGCCTTTTATGATGAATGCTTTCATGCTTTATACTCGGCATTACAAGAGGCAATTCCATCGATGATGCAAAAAATTCAAGAAAGCATTGTTATAAAATAAGGCGTCAAGTGAAGTCATAGTTGAACATTCAGGTGATGTATCCTTTCGTTATGCTTCAAGAAACTCCTCTTTCCTTGGGAGGGTCTCATAAGATCCCCAGAATAGGGCTTTATGAAAGCTCTCCACTGAATCATCTGTCCATCAGAAACTAAAGCTGTGTATAGTCATGTACAAGTTCAACTCTACAATGTACTAAACCCAATATTCAAACAAAATATCCTTGATTTTATCGTAGAGCTTTCAAATGTTTTCGTTCCAATACTTCCATGTTTTGGCCTACCTTTCGGAGAGTATAGGTTTTGTCAAGATCAAACACTTTAGGCGTAAATACACCTTTGGCGGGTCGAATGGTATAAAGTACTTCTCCCGATGATTCCTCAATAACCTCAATCAGATCTCGCCCATTGACTTCGACACTCTTCAGGTATCCGGCTGCCTTACGTCCATAATTATCTTCTTGGTCAATCGTTATCGGCCAACCTGCAAAAGGTTTATTGTCAGGAGGATCTGAAGCGCCTCCGGCCCAACGAGGCCATACTGCAATATTAATGGATCTATCCTCCATCTCAAAATCCACAATCGTATAGCCGGGCGCTTTGTCAAACACCATAGCAGGTTCACGATCTATATCATATGGATTGGCAACAGCCTTGACGGTGATTTTATTCCCAAAACCATCTTCATAATTGCCCACATTTCGTCTGGGGTCTGTCGGTTCATTACCACCATCGGGGGCTTGAGCCGGAAACCATCGGCGAGGCCAAAGATTGGACACGGCGGGAGTTGCAACCCAATATCCACTATCACCATATTCATCTACACCATATTGGCCCGTAGATCCGAGATGTTGATCTCCTGTTATATGCAGAGCATATGCTTTACGCATGATTTTAATCGCTTTATCTCTTTTGTTTTGTGGCCACGCATTGGCATCAAAATCTGCAACGGGTCGATCGTCTTTTGGATAATCTCCTGGACGATAACGCTTTAATCCGGGCACATATTTGTCATGATAAATATGTGCCGGCAATGTAGCCACATTGCAAAATGGAGATTGTGATATCACCACTTTGAAGTTGGTATTGTCATTCCAATCACGTGTCCATTTTTCCAAAAACGCCTCTTGACGTGATCCTAGCAACTCCGCATCGGGGTGAAAAGCCTCAGTTTTGGCATTCCACGATTTGTTCTGTGGCCAACCGTTTTCGATTTCCGCTTTGGGCAATAATGGTCTTGGTGCGGACTTCCATTGCCGGTCTCCCAGTATCGCAAATGACACGCCCCTATAATTCAAATCGGTATAATATACCGATATGTTTTGGAGAACTGGAGAAGGGTCAAAGGGATCCGGGAGGTGCCCCGTCTGTGTCCGGTGTACCATATTGACAAACTCCGGCGGCTCCTTATAGCCTCCACTATCTTGTGCATCATAACCAAATCCCAACTTGGTATCGGCTGCCTTGCCACCATTGCCCCAGAGATTGCCATGAAACACATCGTGATCGTCAGGTATGATAATAGTAGGCGTATTTCTCATCAAATCTCGAAAAGACCAACCGAAAATATACCACTTGCGCAGATAGTCTAAAATACTGCTTCTCTCAACACCATAACCCGCCACTCTTTCATACAATTGGTCTCCGTGAAAAGTATAGAGGTCAATACCGTGTCCAGCTACATTGTCAACTAGATCCTGATGCGGAAAGCCACGATCATCAACACATGAAAGGGCGGCCAATCGAAGGGTTTCTTTGCTTGAATTGGGCTGTATGATACCACTATAAGCGTATGCTTTATCATTCATAAGGTACCGAACCTCATAAGAATGCGCTCGTGTATCATCCCACGACTGAACGCGAAACAAAGCATTGCGGCCGAGGGTATCAATACTTGATTCTTGTACCCGTTGACCATCCACCCAGAGTGCCGCCTTTCTATTGCCACTACCAATGGGTACAAATTGGGCACTCATTTTTAAGGTCTGATCCGACAAGGTATGTTGTGTCCAAAGTATAGGCCCGTAGGAACGGTCTTCAAATTTTGATACTTTGCTTCCACTGATCCGCCAGTCCTTAAAGGCATAATAAGTGTTACCGCCTACCCTTTTGTTCAAACCTTTCAGCAAGGTATAATCCGGACGCCCTTCCCTCCAATCCAAAGTATCAGGTATGCTCTGCGAGCAAGTCAGTGCAACTAAACCCGGGAGCCAGGAAGCATGGATTTCAGCCGAGATGGAATCGTTAATCACATGAGGAGTATGCTCTATAGTAAGCGTGAGGCGATATACATCTTCACCGATGTGTATCGCCTTCAAACGTAGTATGCCTTCCGGCAAATCAGAAGCATTGCCATCACTACTCTGCGTTAAATCCCCAATAAACAATCTACCTTGAGTTGTAACCCCGGCACAGAGGCCAATGCCCTTGATGGCATCATCGCGATAATCATCAAATTGACCTTGCAATCCCAATTGAAACCCCACCCAACCCGTAGGACTCAATCCATCCGGTATGACACCGTCCGTGACATTCTGTTCCCAACTCTGATGAGCATCATGGGTGTCAGTAGCCATCTCAATAGTGGCAAAATCCACGGACATTTGCAGCGATCCCCGCTCATTATTGATAGCACGTGTCAGTAAAACAGCATTTCTGTCTCCTCCGGAAACTTCACATCTCAACCAACCATCTTTTTGGCGCCAAGCTTGCAAAGGATTCAACCAAAAGTCCTCTCCCGCCCATTGGCGATTAATAGAACGATCCCTCCAATCGGAGCTAAATGAAGTATCTTGAAGGGGATCGCCTTCATTACATCCAAGTACCAACACTACTATGAAGAATCCCAAGAGACTTAACTTAAAGCGAAAATACCAAACCATCATTACCTTGTTTTGAGTCCTAAGATACAATTTAGGCAAGAAGTTTAAGTCTCCTTGATAAAGACATGATCAAAGGAAGTCTAAAGCCTACGATAAATGGAAATCCGGAGTAGGAGCTGCATGATGTTCAATAGCATCAAAACAGGATTAAATCTGCATAATAATGAGATGTACCTCACCGAAAGTATCTAGATTGAGATCAGCTATCATTTGCTAAAAGCATCATCCAACTGTTTGGTATCTACGTATTGTTGAAATGCTACAACTTTTCCATTTTTAAGTGTCCAAAGGTGTGCTGCTTGGGCATCGACAAGCACTCCATTTTTCTTTACTTTACCTTGGTATCGCAATGTCGCCAACACTTTATTATCAGACATTTCATATAACTGAATATCCGTTGTATTAAAATAATCGTAGTCCGAACCAACACGCGCAAAAACTCCATTGAGTACAGCTTCTGGACCTTTATAAGGATTGCCATCAGCCCACGCATTGCCTTCCGCTTCGTTCCATACTACTTCAGCATCCAATATCGCAAGTACTGCAGGAATATCGCCTTTGGCAAAATTGTCATACAGATTTTGTATTGCTGGTAGGTTGTTAGGATCTGAAACTAAGCCTAATTGCTGCATAAAAGCCATATTGTCAAAGAAATCTTGCTCTTGGGCAATCTTACCATTTTTCATTTTAATAATGGTTGTTCCATCTAAGTCAACCATTGACCCTGTAGCAGGAATACCAAAAAAATCACCTGTATGCTTGCCTTTAAAATTCCACTGTTTCACAAGATTATCGCCTTGTCCGAAAACTTTTTTCATCGTGAACTCGATATTAGAAAATCCATCGAGGAAGTTATTGTAGTAATCCTTGACAGCTTCAATACCGACCACATCCCCAGACGCCGTAATGAGGGTAACACCTTTATCGAAATTGTCTTCATTGTAGTATGACAAATCTTTATGGTTAAATATTTCATCCCAAGTAGTGGTGTACAATTCGATATTCTTATCGACTTGTTGAGCTACACAAGAGATCGATAAAAATGGAATCACTAAAATAAATACGATTGTTACTCTTTTCATGGTTTTAGTTTTACTTAATTAGAATTTTTTTTATATGATAAACGCCTACAAATCAGCGAGTTTCTACGGATACTTAGTTGGCAACAATGATCTTTTTAACTTCTACCTTTTCATCTCTTCCAATCGACAAGTAATAAATACCACTATTGATATTTGACAAGGGCAACTTATTCAATCCGCCCAAGAATGTACCAGTGGCAATAACCCGACCTTCTACCCCAATAACCTTATAAGGGTATATCCCATCACCACCCTTAATGATAACAGATGCATCATTTGACTTCACAGGATTAGGCCATACTGCTATGCTTGGATATCCACTCTCAGATGGATTCAAATAATCAGTATTCGTACTCCGCACCTGCATACGACCTATAATGTCACTCTTACGTATGTTCCGTTTTATCGTACTATCATCACAGGCAAGCTGTATATCATCAATAAAATGTGTGAGCGGCACAAATGAGTCCGAAGATTGAGTTTCGATTGAGAACGTCATTATAACGTCACTCAACTCGACAACAGAAACAAGCGCATCAGAAATATCTGGATTACCCGAGCTTGGATTTATCCACAACATGATCTCTTCTGCGCCATTTTGATTGACAAGTATTTTTAAATACAGTTCATACACCGTATTCAATTCATGAGCATCTCCAATTTGATCCATAAGATAAAAATCATCTCCTGAAAGCCCAAATTCCAAGTCTCCTAAGTTTACACTAAGGGTTCCGTGTCCTGACATTCTATTGACAAGAATAGATACATATAGTTCATCACTTCCAGAAAGATCCACATCCAAACTTCGCTTTACAACAATCGAATAACCATTAGCATTTAAGATACCGAGTTTATTACCACTCTCCTCGCCTGCTAAGGATCCTGCAACAATAGACACTTGATTAAAATCATCATCTGATCCTATCGTCCACTCCGACATCCATCCAACTCCACCATTCCACTGAGTATTAGGTTGCTCAATAGCATAGTCAAAAGTTTCTGACACCTCCTCACAAGGCAAAGGTTCGATTACCGATACTATAAAATCTTCAACTTCTCCATCTATATGAGCCTGGCATGAACTATGAATACGACCATAGTGCACTATAGCACGCAAGCGATATTGACCAATGGGAACATCCGCAATATCCAATTCTAAGGAAACTGTTTCGATACTTCGAAAATCACCGATCATTTCTCCGTCTCCTTCAAATGAACCATCTTGATCCCAATCCGCATAAACCCTAATCGAAAGCTCACAGATATCTTCAAGATAATCCGGTCGCACTGATAAAATATGGGGCTCATTGTTCTCTAACA
Organism: Bacteroidota bacterium; assembly: GCA_024276375.1. Lineage (GTDB taxonomy): Bacteria > Bacteroidota > Bacteroidia > Chitinophagales > Saprospiraceae > JAJRXG01. The sequence continues at coordinate 8,429 of JAJRXG010000088.1, forward strand.
ATATGGCATTATCATGGAAATAAAACCCTTGAGCTGAACTCCCCATCAACACGATATCATCCACCATGATAGCGGCAATGCCCTCAAAATCATTGACCACTTGGGGAACACAATACACGGTACTATCACAAGCATTAGGGATACCATCGCCATCGCTATCTTCATTGTCATCAGCACCGGGGCATCTATCCTCACTATCACATACTCCATCTCCATCACTGTCCATTTCATAACAGCCACAACCAGTATCAATGGAGATCAAAGGATCATTAGGACACGGATCTTGTCGATCACAAACCCCATCTCCATCAGAATCTTTGTCTCCGGAATCTGCACATTCACAAGGCCCACAGTGATCTTGTTCGTTAATGAACTGACCTAAATTGTCAAAGTATCTGGCGAGATCTTCACAAGTGCCATAATTGGTTATGGCAACATTGCCCCCTTGATAGACTTGGCATATTTTCATTTTGCCAGCATCATCAACTTCACAATTGGAACAAACAGGATCTGAATCACATGCATCGGGAATTCCATCTTGATCATAATCCTTTCGATCATCAAATCCAGGGCATTGATCATCAACATCACAAACACCATCACCGTCCGTATCCACCACATTACCAATACAATTGCAAAACTTGTCTATCTGGTCGTTGATCGTACAGTCATCTCCATCATCACAAGGAGTTCCTTCTATCGTGCTAATACAATCGTCAACATCATCACAGATATCATCTCGATCTACATCTATGCAGTCATCGCAAGCATCGGGAATCCCATCTAGGTCAACATCAATATTATCGTCTTCCCCAGGGCATTTGTCATTAGCACCACATACACCATCTCCGTCAGGATCGACGCAAGCATCACAGACATCCCCGATCCCATCCATGTCAAGATCTTCTTGATCGCTGTTGGACATACGCGGACAATTGTCGCAAGCATCATATACGCCATCACCGTCAGAATCTACTGGATTGGGATTGTAAACATCAGGACAGGGATCTATGTCGTCACAAATGCCATCTTTATCTCTGTCACCAATAGTTGCACAAGGAGATTGTGCCAACAAACTAAAATTGAATGCTATAGCGAAGATAAAAAGCAAGATATATTTCATAATATTATTTTTTGGTTGATACGTAAAATTACTTGACACAACTTTTAATGTCTGCCATAAAACTCAATCCGGTCGAGATACTAAATCCCGTTTCAAAGGACACCGAAGTACCCGCCGTAAATTCAAAATTTTTGAACTTTATTTCGGCATTACTGAGCAAGGTATTTCCCGCTCTGTAAACCTGAGGTGACATAGAAGATTCTAAAACCCCTGTTGAAATATGAATAGAATCTGGACAATTGGAAAATCCACATAAAAAATCACTTGCAAATGTAATCTGTAGCGTATCCGACTTGCTGCTACAAGCACTTGACAAGGTAGCCACTATTCCGCCTTCTGTTGCATTGGTCCCAAAGTCAGCCAATCCAATATCTCCACTCGTTCCCATCATCACATCACTGCCCATATACGCCCAAGACAATGTTCCAACAACCGGAATATCGAGATTATAATTAACAGCCTTCAAGCCCCTACACAGTACTTCTGGTCCTTCCACCTTGAACTCCACTACGGTTGACAAAGGGTCTAAGGTGTTTAATAAGGTTGTTGTAATATCTGTGAAGCATCCCGTCGTACTATTGGACATAAAAACATTGTAATTACCTGCCATTAACCCACTGAACATATTAGAGTTTTGCATCGTATTGCCCATATCCAGACTAAAGCTATCGGCTCCTGTTTGCAATATTGAAAAACTACCATCTGCAACAGTAGTACTACAGTCTATAGGTGTAGGGGTGGTTTTTGCAATACTTGTCAACTTAGGCTTACCACAATCTGGGTCATCACAATCATAAAGTCCATCCCCATCATTATCGAGACCATCGTTACAGGTTCTTAATCCGTTCTCCGGTTCATTTCGCACGAAGTAAATAACCACCTCATCGGTCTCACCAATGCACCCCGCGGCATTGTTCAATGTCCATGCAAGAATATACTTGGTAGCAATAAGGCCGGTAAAAATGGTACTTGGATCAGTGGCATCGGCAAAACTTCCTCCCTGACCTTCTACAACAGACCAAGAACCACTACCACTAGCATGAAGCGTAGTTGAAGTATTGTCAAATACTTCTTGGTCATCACCGGCAAATGTATTCTGAGAGTCACTGTCAAAATTTAAAATCATAGGATTGCTTGGAGTTGCAATACGCCCATCACTTAAAAACACAATGGAAGTGTTATATACATTATAAACTTTATCTGTACCCGCATCATACACTTTAAAATATAGAAGCTCGCCACTGGATTCTCCTCTTATAGTTACAAAAGCTCGGCTATTGCTTTCTGTTTTATTCACACCTCTGATATTGCCATGGATATCAAATACTCCCACAATATCATCGGGATCAAGAGAAGGAACGCATTCATCCGACACTGTAAAAGTCCCCGTCATAGTATTGGTATAGTCTCCTACTGGGTCTATCCAATCTGGGCTCTGAGCACTCACATTCAAGGAAAACAATATTATTAATACAATGTACTGGGTCATGTAATATGATCTACTCATCTTGCATTGAATCTGAGTATAATTGCAAATAGATTTAGATATTTTCATGATTAATTCTTTGGCGTTACACAATCCTCTATAATCAATTCCAGTTGAGATGAAGTGTTTATCTCAAAGTCTTTCAGAAGCTCTATGTAGCCCCCTGCCTTCAGTATTAATTTATACCCTATTGGAATTTGCGCATCAGACTGCAAGCTTATCTGGGCTTGTTCAATCATATTATCTTTGTCAAGATCAAGGTCTCCTGTTCTAAACATACGCTCATTTACGCAATTAGAATCTACGCTGCATGTAAACAAAACAGGATCAGAAGGAATTCCTAACCATTCGTTACTTCTAAAATCCAACACCTCATTTAAAGGTATCTCTGATCCATTGGACTTATGTATCAGTTTGAATGACAACTCCACAACTTGATCACCTTCGATGCTTAAGTAAAATAAATATGATCCAACCGCCGGCTCCCATTTTGAGTCAATAATTCCTCTACACTCCGTACCGGCGTATGCTGCCAACTGCCAGTCCGCTAAATCAGTACTACCACTTACATTGTCCAACAATAGACAACTGTCAATCTCGGCCGTAAGCGACATATTAGAACTATAAGTGCCAAGGACACAACCTGCATTTTTCAACCGACTATTACTCACATATTTATTACTCATCGACTTTACGTAAGCCGGATTACTAGGTTTAACATTTAGATTGCCTGGAAAGGTCAACAGGTCACCCGTATGATACTTGAGCATATACCCTTGTTGAGGCTCTAAAAAATCTAAATTTCCTCCCCATCCAAATCCATCTTCATAAATCGCAAAACTCCGTTGACCTTTGATTAAGTCTCCAGTCTTAGGATCCAATGCAGACATGGCAGAGGGGATATCTATAATAAACTCGCTCTTGACACTGATCCAATTCCATCCAGGAATAATCGCAATCGGTTCAGTTGATGGATCTATAAAAGTCCCCGAGTATCTAAAAGTATCTCTATCCGTTACTTTTACTTTATAAGCTTCCATGGTATTGTAAGCAGTCAGACTACCATCCCAGATCCCGGAATCTCTCGTCAAAAACTTATTTTTGCTTTTGATCTCATCACCTTCATTGGGAGATAATTGGCTCATCGGCCCAGGTACTGTTGACAATTGTGTTGATGCCAATGGGAACGATATCCAATTCCATCCAGGAGAAAGTGCATATTCAAGCTCCGTAAGCACTGTTGCTTCAAATCTAATCGGCGTAGTTCGGCTACCCAAGATCTGATTACTTAGGAAGGTAAAGTCATTGGGCATCAGATCAATTAGCAATCGGCCTCTACTCGCATCCCATGCTCGAAACTCCAGTTTTTCAATCGGTGGGGGTTCAAAATTATCAGCATTGCTCAGAATAGTAAGAAAAACCAAATGCTTTCCAGAACTCGGATCGTATTCTACATATGCCGAGCCACGCAAAAGCCCATCCACCCAAACAGAGACCATGTCTTCTGTGTCTGTACTTATGATATCATTGATGGCCAACTCTCCAGTAATGTTCATACTACTCGAAAACAATGATGGATCAATCGTCCAATCAGGTGGATCTACTATAATCTTTAGATCCAATAATAATCGCTCGTTAAATCCAAAACTTTCTGTTGTAACAAAAACATCCTGTTCATACTCACCAATATTCAATAATGGTTGAACCCTAAATGTCACCTCGATTGTACTATTGGGATCTATCAATCCAGAGCTCGGTGTGGCGGTGAGCCATGAAGGAAGATTGCCCAAAGAGAAAGACTCTTGACTTCCTCCTGTATTCTTTATTTTCGCCTTGAAGCTAAGGTTGTCTTCTAGTTTCTTCTCAAATTGGAAATACTCTTGCTCCCAAAAGACTTGATTCTTATCTATGTATGCGATCCAAGTCTCGGGGGATTCCATAAAATTGCCGGCCAGGTCTTTCAAACCTCTGACGGTAATATCTAAGGTTACATTCTCAATGCGCGCGGGCGGATCCGTGACTTCAATGAATATCTGATCATTATTGATCGAGTAAGTTATATTAACTTTTTCTATCAGTCGCGGTAGTTTGATCGGAGGAGCATCTTCGCTAAAGCTCTCTACCGTCGTTCCTCCTAATGTAAGATCATAAGCATTTGCGGATCCATCCTTTAAATCAGCATTTCTCAAAAATTTGCCCAATGGACTTGTTACACCATCAAACGGAAAATATGCTTGAAGTCCCAACTCATCACCTACTAATTGATGTACAAAATCTCTTTTGATTTGTTCTGCTTTACGAGCTATGTTCCAGATTCTGATATCGTCAAGATTTCCACTAAAATACTGATCTCGCATCTCAGTTGAACCTACATACCATCCTCGCGATCCAACCCACAACTTCGGCCCTACAAATCCTTTGAAATCCGCTGCATTGCCCGTGGAGACAAGATCTCCATCTATATAGATTGATACGGCTCTCGTGCGCTCGACTACGGCAGTAAAATGATGCCAATTGTTATCATTAAATCCCACTGGCGTACTCACGCGGTTTCCATCATTTTCAAGTACAACAGCACCAGCAGCATTGACATACAGATTCCATGCAAAATCTTCGGGTCTTGTTCCATCCGCTTTACCATTAGAAAGTATAGATTGGGCGGTAGATGCTCCAGTTTTAAACCACGCTTCTATTGTCAAATCAGATTCGTCACTAAATCCCAAACTTCCTGCACCAAGTGCCTCTAAGTAGTCTGAAGTCCCATCAAAAGCAAAAGAATGATTCTGTGGTAAAATATTCCAAGTAGATCCACTTATCTGAGCATGACGACTTCGTACCTTATCATAAGCTATGATGCCAAATCCTTCATCCAATGGCCAATTTCCGATCAGTCCGGATTCTCGACCACTCAATGTAACCAATCCCTTGCTGGCTATATCTGCCACAGTTCGCGGTACACTCCACAATCGCAATTCATGCATAAATCCCTTGAACATAGGCAAGCCACCCGCTTCATGCCGACCGATGTAGATAGGCCCTGTAGAATTATAATCCGTTCCAAAACTATTGTCAGTTTTGTCCAATACATAGTCCAAGTAAATCTCTGCATCCAACTTAGCTCTGTCATAGACCACAGCATAGTGCCTCCAATCCTGATCTGTAATTGCAGAATTGGAAGTCAACACCTTCGCTCCCAACTGGAATCGCAACCGATTGCTGGCATCAAAGGATATCGTCAGTTGATCACTACTACTATTGCCTTGTGAGACTATGATCTCCTCTCCCAAACGACTGCGCTTTAACCAGAACTCAACAACCATACTCCGCTGCTGTAATTGATACTCCGGAATAGTCGCATAGTCATCTACCCCATCAAAAGCCAAACTTGTCTCATGCCTCAATGGTGTACCATTCAAGACTCCACGAACATCGAAGTTGAGAGATGTAATACCCCCTGTCTCTATAGTTTCATTCATTGTAAGTAAAATGTCATCATTGGGATCGAGAATACCATCGGCAGGACTTGGGGTTCCAAAAACTTCTATTGTTTGTCTATCCATATAACCAGATACAATCTCTGATTCTGTAGTCGCTATGGTGCAATCAGTTACCGCTCGCAGATCGTACTCTGTATCTGAGAGTGCATCAACATCCCACACGAAGGTGGAAGAAGAATTGGTTTTGCTGATCTCAGAAAAATCAGCACCTGTAACACCCGAAGTGTCTTTGTAATAAGTATGTAGATCACTCCATAGCGCCTCGTTAGAAGGTCTATACTGCAAAGTAAATTTTTCAAAATTCTGAGTATTGACATCGTAATCCGCCATGATTATATCCATCCGATTATTATAAGATTTGTTCAAAATCCAATTCTGATTGGGTCGATGAATTCGGATATCACTACATGCGGGAATAAAGTGAACACTGATGTAAACAGAATCACCAATATCGGCATCAAAATCATTGCCGATATCATATTGACATGTCGATTGTAACACAAATAGTAGGCTATCATGAATATATGCGCCACCCCTTTCTATAAGGATACGTTGTTGTACCTCTCCTCCAGAAGGAATTGTAAATTCTGACCCCAATTCAGATGTGCCGGAATTGACAATGATTGCTCCTCCTGGATTGGTATGATTGAGCAATCCAAGTCGATAGATCCATCCTTGTGTACTTGCATTGCCCATTCTAAATACAAACTCCGCCGTACCATCATCAGGGATATTGACGAGTAAGTCATTATCTACCGAGAGCCGAGGTTGTTCTAATTGAATAGTTCCAGTACTGATGAGTGTTCCCGGATTATAATACTTACTTCTAAGCTCGCCCTCATGAGGACAGGATGTCTCACCAGCGCTGATCTTAAAGACCGGCCCATATCCCCGAGGAGAATCAAAAACATCGACAGAGTATCTGTCCCAGATATCTCCATCCGTAAGTGTGTAAGCGACCGTCTGTGTAGCAGTAGTAGTGGTATTGCCCGCTTCTTTATTGGATGCCGTTAAGAGTATTTTATTTTCAACTTCGGCACCTACACCACCAACTTTCCCCCCTGAAAGAAAATTCAATGAAGCCCCAAGGTTCAACTCAAATGACCAATCAGAGACAGTCACTGTATCATTGGTGATACTTCTAGTCAAAGAGGAGCCTCCTCCATCAAAAGACCAATTTTGTTTCGACTCTCCTACTTCTATTTTGTCTCTTTCGTTTAATGCGAGCGCCTCCTCCCAGAGTCGAATCTGCTCATTGAACTTTCTAATCATGTCTATACTATCCGGATGTGATTCCGAAAATATATAACTCGGAGGATTGGCAGCAGGCAAAGCTGAAGATGAAGGGTTGGGAAAAACACTATCATCATTGTTTTTACCATACCGAGGATCATTCTCATCACATATGACACATGTATACTTAGGATCTGTATTGAGCTTATCGTTTCTGAGATTTATGAGATAAGGGATCTCGAAATTAATGATATCCTTCTGCGTTAAGAAGAAACTTGTTTCTACTTCACCTGGAGCAATATAAAAGCGTTCTGTTTTTCCTACTCTAAACCCTCCCACCGGAGCACCAAAACAATCGATAATTGCATTACTATCACAGACTGACACGGGAAAGATGCCCAACTCCTCAGTTAACCCAAAGTTATAATTTTGCGATGTCCCGATAAACAAATCTGATCCCGCTCCTACATTATTGGGATTGGAACTGGTCGTCCAATCCGTAGTCGTTGTTGTAGTTGTAGTATATGCACCACCTCCTCCTGCTTTAACTTCTACCTTAGCTCCCAATGTGATCACGTTGGTAACTTCAGTTTCTGTAACTAGACCAAATCCTGTAGCGAATTTTGGTCCTCCGTAAACAACAGTATTCAATTCCGCACCTACTCCTCCACTGATATTCCAAGAAACAGTCTTGCTCAATGAACTTCCCTTTTGCAAGACAGCAAAGCTCTCTCCCCCGGGTGGGTCGCGCAATATATAATCTACCACTGACGGCCCCTGTGTCACAAAGTTGGTTCCGTCTATAGATTTCGTCCCAAACAAGTATCCCCGATAAAATGATTCCGCACTCGGAGCAAGAGCGGCTGCATAATCAAAAGGTTCCCATCTGTACGTATTGTTTGGATCGGTAACAGAGATATTGAATGTCTTGGTAAAACTATATGCAACATCTACTGTATTCTCCAACAAAGCGGGACTCCCTCCTCTAAAAGAATATGGTATAACCCCTTGCAAGGTATCTGATGCCTCAAGATCCAATTGAAAAACAGGGTTCTCTGCAAGTGCATTGTTCACAACGAGAGCCCCTTTAACGACCGGCACTCTATCTGTCAGTCCATTGTCAATATTGGTGTATGCTTCAAAAACATGGATCTCAGTATTATAGTCTTTGCCACTGATAAAGACGGGAAAAAGTAGATTATTGGTTGTAAGATCTAATGTCTGACTCGGATACTTAGAATGAACAAAGGTTGCTGAACTTTCTCCCATAAAAGGATCTCCACTGGTCGTAGTGACATCAATCGAAGGGGTTGACCTATATATATAATTAGCCTCCTTATGATACGTGATTGATCCGATTGAATCGATCGTAACGGTATTGGGTATGTAAACTGTATCAACCTCTGTTTTTGGGCTTAACTGCAATCCCAATTCGATCTCTTGGCGTAAGTCTAAATCATTGAAACTTCCAAAATCAATTGCCGTAGGATCTCCTAGCAATTCAACTCTGGATACTTTATATTTCAAGGGAGGCAGTTCAACTATGTATTCTCCAGTTGCGGGATCTGTCAAAAAAGTGGTATCTCGTCTATATACGTTATTAATAGAATCTGTAATCCAACCACAATCCAACGTATTGTGTAGTGTGATTGTCGCCTGACCGATATTGTTGACAGAACGACCCAGTCCGGGTACCTTATCTCCTTCTACTGTACCACCTACGGCTCTCCCTACAACTTTCATCAAGGTATTGTCCTTAAATGGTATATCTGGAAGTGGCTCTTGAAAATCAAATACCTCTCCTTCTTCCACAGGCCATCTTCCTGCCGAGAATGTATGTCCAATTTTATCTATCTCTACGTAGTGTTTACCAATCGGAACTTGAACACTGAAATCTCCAGCAGCATCAGTCTTAACAAGAATTCCACCCGTACCTGTGACGGGATCTCCATCGATTTTTAGGAAGGCATCTTTGACGGGACAATTTGTTCCAAGGTAAAAGAGTGTACCCGTCATCTCAAACGAGGACTTGTCCAAAAAGTCGATATTATTGATCACCGTTGACCCATCTCCGACAAAGAGCAACCTTTCCTTAGGGTCAAATTCATGGGTTTTAAATATAGGCGTCAAGGTATAGTTTTCACCGGCATTGATGTATGGAAGGGTAATTAAGTAGTTGCCGCTGGTATCTGTATAGGCCGCAAAACTCAATTGATTGCGCGTAGGTATATCGCTAATCAGTGGCCATTGAGCACCTGACATGAGTTGTGCGTGATTCTTGTTGTATGTAGATACAGAACTTCGAGATCTATCATATGCATAACTCCCCGCACCTTCATTCATTGGGAGAAATACGAAAAGACCCGCTTCTGACCCATTGACATATCTCGAATAGTCTCTAAATATCTGATCCTGTGTTTTAGCTTTCTTCCACAACCTGAGTTGGGTGACTTTGCCCTCAAAGCCGTTGTAAAGGACTATGTCACTGACAGCGGGATTAGATATAGGCAATGCAGCTCTATTGCCTGAACTCAACAACATACCGTTTACAAATAAGAAAATAGAATCGGCTGTTACTTGACCTGCTATATGATTCCAGTTTCCCGTGGGCAACGAATCCCGGGGTATCGATATCTCAACAGGAGCCCCGCTTGTTTGAATTTCAAAGGCATACCGTTGATTAGGATGGTCGTAGTAGAGTCTGTAACTACCTGATTTTTCTACGACACCAAATGAATTATTGTATGCCTCGGGACGAATCCAACTCTCAACAATAAGTTCATTTGTCAGATTCTGATTTGCATTGGGTGAGATGACAATTTTTCCACCATCAACATCAATACTATTGCCGATTCCCTCTGTTGTACTTTCAGCGACGATCTTAACATTGGCGACAGCGTTACCTCCGGCATAAGCCACATTGCCCGTCACTTGTCCCGACTTCGCTCTAAATCCTATTGTGTAAGCTGTATCAGAGGATATTTGATCCGTCTCACAGGATGCCAAGCCCACGATCCTATATTCGTACAGTATCCCGGCATCTGCGATCAAGTCATTGTAAATCCCTCCGCCACTGATCTCTTGAAGCAAGATGTACGCATCGTTGGAACCTAGGATCCTACGCGATACTTTGTAGGATTCTATAATATTGGCAGAATTGCCCCCTAGCGACCAATCCAGCTGAACACGATTGGTAAAATATCCCTTAGAACCATCAAAATGACCACCACTAAATGAATTGCTCAGATCTGGATCTAATCTTGCAGTAGTAAATGGAGACTCCCCACTATCGCCACAATCGTTGATGGCCTTAATACGATACGAATATGTCTGACAAGCATCGATCTGTAAGTCTTCATAGACTACATTGTAGTTCGTACCTGCCTTACTCGGTGTTGCAACGTCAAATTCTTCACTTCCGGCACCGACGATACCCCGCACTAAAACAAACTTGTCCTCATCAAATGACAAATCCTGCCAGGTAACTCTAATCTTGTTGTTGACATTATCAACTACCACTGTTGGTTTAGAGGGTTTCTTGGGAATGGCAGGAGAGATCCCTGTATCCGAAGAACTCGGAGGAGATAAGTCGGCACACTCGTTTTTCGCTTTTATGCGGTACCAATACGTAGTTTTAGAAGTGATCTCATTGTCTCTATAACTTCTTACATCTCCGGAGAGAAAGAAAGTTTTAAGCGCACCCGTAAAGGCTGCATTTGTACTTCGCTCAAGCACAAATCCCTGAGCGGGATTGAGCGCATAGCTCCAAGTGACATTGATCTCGGCTATATCACAAATGTTATCTGATGCTTGAAGATCCGATGGAGACGCCAATGGGCCAATACGTCGTCCCAGAGTCTCGGGACTAAAAGCAGAATTGCTTATGCGATAAGTGTAAAAGGGATGCCATCGTGCATAAACTTTATAATTATAGTCTTGTCCTTTTTCAGCTGTAGAATCTTTGTATTGTCCAGCTTGCCCCGCATTCCCAAGATAACCACCATCTCGATATATATCTACCCACCAATTTGGATTAGGACATGAAGAGGTAATATTGCTTGGGTTGGTCCACTTGACCAGAACATAGTCACAGTTTTTATCTACTTCTGCAGAGATACCCGTAGGGGCTTCAATCTTGAGTTGTGTTGGACCTATAATAGTTTTGTCAAAGGCACTTCCATACCAACTTCCTACTACTTTTATCTTCGTGCTGTTGCCAAAAAACACATCATCTAGGTTTCTAAAAGTTAAAGAAATAAATATGATGTTACCCACTGCCTCTTCTGTCTTGGTATCAGCGCCGCAGTAATTATATCCACGACAATTCAATCCGTCTCTTGGAAAATGATAATTATAGAAACAGTAAAATGGAGCATCTTGATTAATCGCATCCCATACGTAAGTACCCAGAAACTGCTCAGAACCATTGGGTCGTTCAGCAAAGATCCTGAGATGATCAAGTTGACCATCACTTAGACAATTGTTGCCAGCTAGCGCAAAGCTGTTATGATATACAGGAAATCGAACCGTCACAATACCATTGCACTGTCCATATTCGACTGTAGTATTGTCAAGAAAAAAACCTTGAGCGTAAACCGAGGTGCTCGACAAGGCGAATAAAAGAATCAAACATGATTTATATAAGAGGTTCATATGATATTAATTAAGTGGTGAAACAGATAACAACCCCAATTCGAAGCCCTTACGGACAAGTCCAGCGGTATTCTTGACATCAAGTTTGGCCATGAGATTCTGGCGATGGGTGATGGCTGTATGATAGCTGATAAAAAGTTTTTGAGCGATCTCTCGTGCGGTATGTTCAAATGCCACGAGGTACAATACTTCCCTTTCACGGGGAGAAATGGAACCTTTCATAGGTGCGTTTTTTGATAGATGATGATATGTCAAAATGATTTTTAAGTGATCAAAACCATATTGCAAAGGAAATATCATCAAGCCTTACACGCGTAGGCTATTGCTCCAAGTCACAAGTACATGGTATCACATGTAGTATATTGTTGCAATTCTGTAGTAAAACACTGCAAAAGATCATGAACAGATAGATATTGATAACCAATGCTACTCTCTCAGAAGCACAGAAATCTCAAAGTCCATATTCTGATAATCCTCAATGCTGAAGAGGAGTCATGACTACACTGAAACAAAGAACAAGTCTCTTATGTATTACGACAGGAAGGAGTTGGAGGGTGTGATGAAGGACTTAGCGGATAGACACCTCATCGTAGCTGCAAGGAGGCTAAGCAAACGACTTCAATCTTCTGATAAGCCGATCTGCTGTAAGATCTGCTTATACCTCGCATTGCCGTGGATACTTTCAAAAATAGGATCGACTTTGAAATCAACGATAACAAATCCACCCATAGCCGCTGTTGAAAACAAGTCTAAGGCCTTCTCAAGATTTCCTGACCCTAGATATCCCAATGCCATATACGCTTGATCACTGGGAGCCGTGTCAAATACTTCTTTCATATGTGAGTCGAGCTCATCCAACCTATTCAATTTGCCAAGACAATATAACTTCAATCCCCATAGAGATTTTACATTGGGATTCATATCGAGGGCTTCATCGATTGAGAGCAAGGCCTTCTTATATTGGTGCTCACTGATCAGGTATTTTGATTCAGCCCACAGCAAAATATAATTTTGAGCAAACACCATTTTACCTTTTTCGATAAGTTGCTCGGCCTCTATATGCCTACCGCTCAAGTAAGTATTGAGAATATGACCACCATAAACTACAGGATGCAAAGGATCTAGGATTTGAGCTGTCTTACTATAATGATATGACTTATCCAAATCTCCTAACTCTCTCAATAACAAACTGTACCAATAGTTGATCAATGCATTATTGGGTTCATATTGCAAGGCCTTTTCAAAACGATCAATGGCCTGATCCCAATTATAAGCATCCTTATTGACCAATCCTAATATTCCATAAGCATAGCCATTATGAGCATCTAACTGTATAGCCTTTGACGCATTCATGAATACAACATCTTTCGTATCATCTAAAGATAAATAACCCATGTTAGCCATCAGATTGTACGCGGTCGCTCTATAAGCATAAGCATCTGAAAACTCTGGATCTAACTCAATGGATGTCGTAAACTTATCAATTGCTGTAATTAAATCCTTTTTCTTGCGAGATTTCAAAATATAGCGACCCTCAAGGAATATATTGTATGCCAAGATATTTTCAGTAGGAACACGCGTCATCTGCTTTTGGATCTCGGTAGATATATTCTGTTCAAGAGCGCTAGCTATCTGTGTTGACACCTCACCCTGAATAAGGAAGATATCTTCCATCTTCCGATCGTAATTGTTCGCCCAGACATGAAAATCATCAGATGCTCTTATGAGCTGAGCCGTAATCCGGATATCATCCCCCGCATATCGCACACTTCCTTCGAGGATAAAGGCGACACCTAATTCGCGAGCGATCTGCTTAATGTCCTTTTGGGTATTGCGATATTGCATTGAGGAAGTCCTAGAGATCACCTTTAACTCTGGTATAAGCGCTATGTTCGTAATGATATCCTCCGTAAAACCATCCGCAAAATAGGCAGTCTTAGATGCCGTTAAATCAACAAATGGCAATACCGCAATTGACTTAGCTGGAATCACTGGAGCTAGTTCTTCTTGCTTACTATGTTCTGCCGATCCATTGCTATTTAAAACATTGGTAAGCCATAATCCAAACAACAAAACCATGACAAAGCCCAATGCAATTATGACCCAAGGGTACTTATTGGCTCTGGATGGAGTTGAATGAGAAACTTCATCGAGAGTTACATCAAGATCTATAGTCCCTTTGTCCGCATCAGCATCAGCATCATACTGCTTTCGATACGCACTAGGACTCAGACCATACGCTTGGGTAAAATACTTGCTTAAATTTTGAGGAATA
>JAJRXG010000089.1 GCA_024276375.1 Bacteroidota bacterium
AATATTGGCACGCTGAAAGTGTAGATAGACAAGAAAGCGGGCGTATTGGTTCTAAAATATCCACTAGCCTCATGGATGAACCGGCGATTAGTACAAGATGTGGACGGAGATTTGATTTGACTGCTCTCCGGAGGGAAACCAGCTTACATTTTTGATTCAATTGCAGTCAAGTTATTTGCCAACCATCGCCTAAGAGTCCACCCATTTTCTGAATTGTGAAAAATTAGATCGACTTACAATGAAATCTATGTCCTTCAAATGTAATTTGGCCTCAATTTTTAGCCGTTGGTTGACGTAAGGATGGATTTTAAGGATGATATTAATATTTATAATCTGGGCGCGATTAATACGGTAAAACACTTTACAGTCTAGGTCTTTCATGAGGCTTTCTACACTCTTATTATATAGGTGTCGGCTGCCATCGAATGTATGCAAGAAAGTAAGGCCATCTTCAGAATTAACAAAAGCAATATTTGCAATATTTATAAATTCAAAGTGATTGCTCTTCTTGACAAGGCATCTTTGTTTTTTAGATTTGCTTAATTCATTTAAAAGGACTTGAATGGGTTCATTGAGGAGTATGTCCGATCGGACTTGTTGATTGTTAAATTTTTTAATCGCTCTGCTGAGGTCTGAAATATGGATCGGTTTGAGTAAATAGTCGATACTATTGACTTTAAAAGCCTCCAATGCATATTGATCGTAGGCCGTAGTAAATATAATAGGTGATGACACCTTGACATGTTCAAATATCTCGAAACTTTGACCATCTGACAACTGTATATCTAGGAAGATCAGATCTGGATCATCATTAATAAAAAACCAGTTGACAGCATCTTCTACACTTTCTATTTGTGGCAAAATAGAATATGTTGGTTCCAATGATTGAATATTTGAGCTGAGTAGATTATAAGCGTTGATCTCATCTTCGATGATTAGTATCTTCATGATTAGTATTTAAAAATATAAGTGGTATCGATACTTTAAAATATTTAGTATTCTGTAATATTTCTACAGGCTTATCTGTATAAAACGAAAGACGATCTTTTATGTTACTTAATCCCATTCCTGTAGATATTATTTCTCTATTTTTCTTTTGAATATTATTTTTTACAATCAGATATTCTCTATCTTGGGAGATACTGATTGTTATCTGGAGTGGGTACTTGACAGATACAATGTTGTGCTTTACGGCATTTTCGATTAGCAGTTGCAGACTGGATGGAGGAATCTTGGCACTAGGTATGTTCTTTTGAGGGAGCTCTATATGAATACCATCTTGAAAGCGCTCTTTCAAGAGGCTAAGGTAGATCTCAGCATTATTTAATTCAGAACTGAGATCGACCAGTTTCTCTTCTTGATGGCTGACAGTATATCTATAAAATTTTGACAATTTGTCTAGGTAGCTCATTGCTATCTTGGGCTCGGTAGGGATCAGACTCATCAGAGTATTGAGACTATTAAACAAGAGATGTGGGTTAATTTTATTGCGAAGATTATCGAGCTGACTTTGTACATGAGCTAGCTGAATCATGTTTTTTTCGGTGATCGCCTCCTTGTATTTATGCAAAAAGAAAATGACCTCATAGAGCATAGTGATGGCGAAGGTAAGAACATATACCGCTCCGAGACTTTGTAGCAGAGTTACGGGAAGAGGGTCTGCCACATTGAGCAGGTAATAAATTAATTCGATGAGCCCACCTAGAATTAGTGCGACCCAAGGAAAGATTAAGATAAGCAATACTATCTGGATGATAAATCTCTTAAGACTCTGACTAAAGACGTTATATCTTTGCCTAAGTCTGATCACTACTAACCGATTTAACAACCAAAATATGAGCGTATGTGCCAGACTCTCAGCCCAAGTGCGAAGTAAAACATCAATATCGAATGTCATATCCAATCCAAAAAACACAAATGGGACACCAAATGCAATAATCGGAATGGCAATAATCATTAACCTCCGGTCATCAAATGCGAGGTATTCTATATTGGGTTGTATCATTAGCAATTAGAAATAAGGAGTATCGCAACAAGCAATGTTTTGCAAAATAAGAACTAGTACCGTCAAGAAATAATTTTAAGGGAGTATAAATGAACAGTTCTTTTTCCGTTAATTGTTTCTTGACGTACTCAAACAAGTATATAGTCCGTAGGCCTCCAACAGAGTACTAAAATTGTATTCGATATAGAAAATCAGGAAACAAACCCAACTGATTGACCTGATTAATGCTATTGGTGAGTCGGTTATATTGACGAGCAAAAATATTCTCCCTATTGGTTATATTCTGAAGATCGAAGTAAAATTGGTGTGATATCTTTTTCTTTCTACTATTAAATTTCATGCCTATCCTGAAGTCCCATCTCAAGTAGCCATCATATTGTTGTGTAAATGCCTGATCGTCTTTTAAAATCTGAAATCTTGCAATCCGAGACGCTTCAAGGTCTATCGGAGTAAACCAACGCCCTCCTGAGCTTGTAAGCTTTGTATCAAGTACAAGTTTATTGTTTTTATTCTTGCCCACCGACCATTCTTTACCTCCTAAGAGATTGACGACATATCTATTGTCAAATGGAGTACTGCGTTCTACGCCGTCACTACCCTTGTATTTGCTTTCAAAAATCGAAGTCGTCATCAAGATATGAAAACCATTGCTATAAAATTTTTCCAATGTCACTTCTATACCCCTATTAAAACCCGTGCCATCATTGATCAATGAAGTCTTATCATTTGCAAATCCAAAGTCTGCACCCTCGGTCAATGTCGAATAGCTGGTCGGTATTCTTTGGATAGGTACACGGTCGATATTTTGATGATATAATTCTGTCTTCAATCTCCAATGGTCACCCAACTTGATGTCATACCCCAACACAAAATGTTGTGACCTAATAAAATCGAGATCAATATTGGTTTGGATAAGACCATTTGATGATACTTCGTTTAAAAAAAGAATTGGAAGTGGAGCAGTCTGATGATGCATACCATAGCCCAGCGTTATCTGATGCTTAGGATGGAGGACATAAGTAAGTGCAGTTCGGGGTTCTAATACAAATTGACCACTGAGACTGCTGTATTGGCCATGAAGACCAGCGTTGATACTAAAACCCTCTGTCAGTCGATATTTTGTCTGAACAAAGGGTTGGACAATACCAAAACTCCCATCAAAATCATAAGCCGTCAACCAATCTGGTGAACCATCGCCATCTAAATCCGGCGTCTCTTCGCGATCCAAGAGACTGGCATCTGTACCGTAACGCTCGTAAAGGACTCCTGCGCGTAGAGTTTGTCTGGCACTCAACTTAGAATTGACATATGAGGAGAATGTCAACCTGTTTTCTGAATTGTCCACATTGAGAACTCGCAGTTTCATTTGATCGGGTTGGCCAAGATTAAAATATCGGTCTCTCTCAAAGCTATTGCCCCTCAATGAACCACCTACTATTGTCCTGATATAGGTCCTCTGATCCGACAAAATGAGATTGTACTTCAATCCAATCACTCCAAATCGACCATTATAAAAAGAGTCTTCATCCTCTGCTGCGAACAAATCTGTCTCATCAATTTCACTGCCTAAAAGGTCAATATCGGATCTTCCTCCGATACCAAATAGGGTAAAGCGACCGATATCAGACTGACCAAAATCAATCTTAAATGAAAGGTCTTGATAATTGGGCACAGCAGCGGTAGAACCCGCACCAACAAGGCTAATAAAACTATACCGACCCGCTACCAGATACGAACCACCACGCTCACCAAAGGGACCTTCTGCCATCCCTTCAAGGCCACTAAAGGCACCGATCTGCAAGGTGTATTCTGCTCTATCCTTATTGCCGTTTCTAAATCCTATATCAAATACTCCAGCCAAAGCATTGCCATATTCTGCCGGAAAGGCAGAGGTGAGGAAATCAGAATTGCGCAATACATTGGGATTGATAGCTGCTACAGGGCTACCTGTCGTGCCAAGTGTACCAAAGTGATTGGGATTGGGAGTAGGAATGCCCTCAATACGCCACAATACTCCTGTCGGAGAATTGCCTCTTATCACAATGTCATTTCTGCTGTCATCTGGTGCAGAGACACCCGCAAAATTAGCAGCTTGTCTAGCTACATCACTTCTCCCTCCTGCGTATCTGTTGATCTCCTCAACGCTAAATTGTCTGGCCGAAATAGTGGCTAACTCATTCTGAGCATGATCCTTGTTGACATTCGCAGAGATCACAACTTCGTCAAGTCGGTTATAACTTTCTTGGAGAGTGATTGTGAGCATGACATCCTTGCCCGTAGTCACGTCAATATTAGGCAGTGAAAGAGACTCATATCCCAAGTAACTAATCCTCAATATAGTGCGACCGATGGGCACATTGCTCAATACAAATGACCCGTCAACATCCGTCACTTCTCCTATAGATATAGTATCCGAGACCAATTCAATAGTGGCTCCTATCAATGGGATTTCAGATTGAACATCGAGGATTGTCCCTCTGATTGTGCCGTGTTGAGCTATAATAGTAAAAGATGAGATTAGAAAGGAAAGAGTGAAAAACAACTTCTTCATTGATACATTTTAATAATCATAAAATTGACTCTGTCAGAGTCCTTGCATCTATCAAATGTCGTGTGAAAAAGCACTCCAAGATACTTGAAAAAGGTGGGTTGCGGATAATTCGACCTGAATTGCTCAATAGACACTAATTGCGTATCAGATACTGCATCTGTGATATCACAACTGATGTTACCCCCATCCTTAGCACAATAAATTGGGAATGTTAAGATAATAGGATCCATGGCGGTATGCCACATTTCAATTCCCTGTAAGGACTACAACTTGATAGAGTGTACAAATGCAGAAATCTGTATCGGTTTGCTCCTTTGATTATAACCAACCGTATTAATTTAGATCCCAAACAAACAAGTGGTTACTTATTCTTGTGCCATCAATTGATCGATACAAGATTGAAGGAGGAGTTTATATATACCATC
>JAJRXG010000090.1 GCA_024276375.1 Bacteroidota bacterium
AGCTTGTTAAGGCGATTGGTGCCGGATAGAGAGGAGCGGCTATGGTTTGTTTCCTTGGCTGTAATTGCGGCAAATGCAGGAGGCGCGTGGTCGCCTATTGGAGATGTGACGACGACGATGTTATGGATCGGTCAGAAAGTAGGTACTGTGGGTTTGATTGAACATGTGGTGATTCCATCAATTGTATGTCTGGCAGTTCCCACGTTTATCGCTAGTCTGTTGCCAATCTTCAAAGGGGAGATAAAGTTGACTTCCCGGGAGGAATATGTCGAAGTTGAAAAAAATAGTGTATTGAGTAGCAAAACGATGTTGATAGTCGGATTGCTTGGTTTGATCTCAGTACCTGTATTTAAGGCTATTACGCATATGCCTCCCTATATCGGTATGATGTTGGCATTGGGTATAGTGTGGCTTGTTTCGGAGTATATACATCCGGAAGAGGATTTTACGGAGGAGCGAAAGCATTTATACAGTGCACATACTGCGCTTTCGCGTATAGAGATGAGTAGTATTTTATTCTTTTGGGAATTCTATTGGCAGTGGCGTCTCTGGAGACATTGGGAATATTGCAGCATCTTGCAGAGCTGATGGCAGCAAAAATACCGAGTCAAGAGATTGTAGTACTGTTGCTGGGTGTATTCTCAGCGATTATAGACAATGTGCCACTTGTAGCTGCAGCAATGGGGATGTATGATTTTGCTCTTGATGATACGATGTGGCATTTTATTGCTTATTCGGCGGGTACAGGAGGCAGTATGTTGATCATTGGTTCTGCTGCCGGAGTTGCGGCTATGGGCATGGAACGCATTGATTTTATTTGGTTCTTGAAAAAGATCAGTTGGTTGGCATTCCTAGGCTTTATTTCGGGGGCATTGGTTTTTCTCGCTTTGCAAGCCTATGTATTTTAGTTAGTTGTGATAAAAAATGACTTTTTGAATCATGAGAAATGCCCATCAAGAGTTATACTTGGATGCACAAGGATGCGATATTGAGTGAGGCCGAACGGCAGGAGATGATCGCTTGGTTGACGACGCTTAAGTAAACTAAGTATTCAACTCACGTTTTTGTTAGTACGTAGAGATATAGTCGGCGGAGAACAAGTTCAGTCAATACCTGATTTATACTATTGGAGAAATTATTCTTGTGGTTATTGGGATTATGAAGGAAAGCACAAGAATGTATCTGCGATAATGCTCCCTAAACGGTCGCATTAGGCAGGTACACATCGTAGAATCTATGCGATCATCAACACCGTAAAAACTATCACATGAAATACTGTTTTTACTTTCTAATCACAATATTGACATCTCAAGCGACTTTTGTTGAGGGTCAAAGGCTATCATTCTCTTTTGATCGTGATTCATATCATGATGCCAAAGATGGAAGATTGATTGTTTTGTTTTCAGATGATGAGACATCGGAGCCGCGATTCCAATTATCGGACGGAACAGAGACTTGTCAAGCGTATGGGATGGATGTAGAAGGGTGGTTGCCCGGAGCAAATATCGCATTCAATATGGAGTCGAAGGGATATCCGTTGCTGTCCTTGGAGGAGTTGCCCAAGGGAGAATATATAGTTCAGGCGGTCTTTCATGTCTATGAGACTTTTCACCGTTCTGACGACCATATTGTCAAATTGCCCATGGACAATGGAGAAGGGCAACAATGGAACAAGTCTCCCGGCAATCTATACTCCACCTCTAAGCGTATAATATGGGACAATTCTTCAGATATTCATATAGCCTTAGATCAAAAGATGCCTCCCATCGAGGAGCCATCGGATACAAAATACGTTAAGCATATTAAGATTCGCTCAGAACTTTTGAGTAAATTTTGGGGTAGGGACATGTATTTAGGAGCACATGTTCTTTTGCCGGAAGGCTGGGGAGAGCACAAAGATGTCAGATATCCATTGGCGGTTTTTCACGGACATTTTCCCGCCGACTTTGGTGGGTGGAGGACGACGCCTCCCGATGCGGACTTAAAACCAGTGTTCTCAGAGCGATTTCAAGTAGAGGGTTACAACAAGATCGTTCAGCAGGAAGCATATGATTTTTATAAACTATGGACGGGTCCGGATTTCCCAAGAGTATTGGTCATTCAGATACAACATGCCAATCCATATTATGATGACTCCTATGCTGTAAATTCTGCAAACCTCGGCCCTTATGGTGATGCGATCACTTATGAATTGATACCATATATAGAGGAGAAATTCAGAGGAATCGGAGAAGGGTGGGCGCGCTTCACTTATGGCGGATCGACAGGAGGATGGTAAGCATTGGCAGTCCAGGTCAAATATCCTACAGAATATAACGGATGTTATGCGGCTTGTCCGGATCCTATAGATTTTAGAGCGTACTGCCAGACCAATATTTATAAAGACGACAATGCATATTATCGCGATGGTCTGTTCAGAAGGGATTTGATCCCGGGACACAGGGATTACCTCGGGAGGGTGACTTCCTTCCTAAGGGATATGAATCAACGAGAACTTGTTCTCGGATCACATTCGCGATCGGGGCAGCAATGGGATATCTGGGAGGCTGTTTATTCTCCTGTGGGTTCGGATGGTTACCCGCAACGGATCTGGGACAAACAGACCGGTACGATCGATCACAAGGTGGCAGAATATTGGCGTGAACACTATGATTTGACGTATATTCTGCAGAGAGACTGGGATAAATATGGACATGATTGGAAGGGAAAAATCAAGATCTATTGTGGTGATATGGACAATTACTACCTCAACAATGCTGTGTATCTTGCTCAGGATGTCCTCGAATCCTTGTCAAATCCGACTTATGACGGTGAGGTGGACTATGGTGATCGTGCCGAACATTGTTGGAATGGTGACCACACCCAGCCCAATCATATATCACGACTGCGTTACAATCGGATGTTTATACCGAGATGGGCAGAAGAAGTAAAAACACGTGCACCGGAACATGCAGATCTAACCAGTTGGAGATATTGATTAGGACAGTAAAATAATGGGCAACCACAGAGTTGAATGATGACTAAAGAGCCAAAAAATAATATCAGACGAGAAAAAATGTGATGCTACGGCATTAGAAGCGAATATAGTCGTGACGGATTTTACTTACCGGCGGATTTTCTTCGAGCCGTCAACCTAAAGAACCTGATCGTCAACAACAAGGCCGAAATTGTCAATCCGATAATCAGACCTATCCACACTCCGATAGGCCCCATTTTAAAGTATCTTGCACTGAGATAGCTGATCGGAAGACCAAATATCCAATAAGAAATAAAGGTTATCAATGAAGGCACCTTGACATCTTGCAATCCTCTTAATGCACCGAGTGCGACTACCTGAATACCATCAGATACCTGAAACAAAGCCGCCATTACCAAAAGCAATGCAGCAATCTCAATCACTTGAAGATCATCAATATAAATCAAGGGAAGTTGGTGTCTGAAAACGACAAAAATACCAGCTCCAATAATCATAAATACAAATACTTGAATCATGGCAGATACTCCTACGCGACGAATAGCAGGGTAATTGTGCTTGCCGAGTTGATTGCCGACACGTATTGTTGCCGCCATACCTATACCCGTACAGATGAGAAATGTGATAGATGCGAGATTGATGGCGATCTGATGTGCTGCTTGGGGATAAGCACCAAGTGTCCCCATGATCATCGCCGCACCGCCAAATGCCGAAACTTCAAAAAATAGTTGTAATCCGGTAGGAACACCTAGTTTCAATATTTTGAGGAAAAGTTTTTTTTGATAAGTAAAATATTTAGCTACTTGAATGTGGTGCCACAAATTTTGCCAATTGTATAGGAGTACAATGAGCACCAATATCATGCTCATCCGAGCAATCAATGTACCCAATGCAGCTCCCGACACGCCCATCGGAGGTGCGCCCCACTTACCAAAAATAAGCATGTAGTTGAGGAGAATGTTGATGACATTGCCCACCAGAATAGCAATCATCGGAGGTTTGGTTTCGGACATTCCTTCCGAATAGCATCTCAAGGTCTGGAAAATCATCAACGGAATCATCGTCCACGCCGATATTTCGAGATAGGGGATCGCCAATGCAACTACAGAATCCTCCTGCCCTAAAAAGGGCATGACGGGCAAAGCAACAACGTAAATAACAACGATAGAAAATATCGCAAAGGCAATATTGATGACAAGACTATGCTTGAAATATTGAGAAATCTGTCTGGATCTCCCCTGACCATCTGCCGCAGATACTAAGGGCGGCAACGCAAATGAAATACCCATGCCCGTAACAAAAAGGGATATGTAAATTGCAATTGACAACGATATGGCAGCCAAAGACTCAGGGCCCAACCTCCCAACCATAATATTATCAACAAAATTGACAGCAATCTGACCCAGTTGCCCGACCATAATCGGCCAAGCTAGAAGCCAGTTCTTGCGAAAATCCTCCTTATAGATTTGGTAATACCGCATATCAGAACGAAGATAGTCAGTGTCGCCTCCATTGGGTCTCGAATATGAGATTTATGTTATGGAACTCTCCAATTGTTCCCATGCTCCTACTAGATCCGATCTTTTAAAATATACCCTTCGATCACAATTTAT